>DATEHJ010000411.1:0-8354 GCA_035279645.1 Gemmatimonadaceae bacterium | reverse complement strand
GAGGGGCTGGGGGGTGAACTGTCATTCCGAGGCGCGTCAGCGACGAGGAATCTGCTTTCATGCTCTCGCATAGCAGATCCCGCCTCGCTTCGCTCCTCGGGATGACCGGGCCGCACGCAGTCGCGCGGCGGCTTGTCGGGGCGAAGGTGAAGGAAGGTGGCGTGGCGCAGAAGGCCATCGGGCGTCATTTCGCGATAGCGCACCTCGACCACATTCACCGGCTCGACCCAGGTCGTCGTTTTGGCGTCCGGCACCTCCGGCGTCGTTAGGCCGCCGACGATCGGACCGGTGCACGGAGGCGTCGCTCGGATGTTGGCCGCGAGCAGCTGCTCCAGCTGCGTGAGGAGCGCATCGTCGAAGCCGGTGCCGACGCGTCCCGCGTAGACGAGCGTGTCACCGACATAGTCGGCGAGCTGCAAGGCGCCGAGGTGGCTGCGCGAGCCCCTCGGCTCGGTGAAACCGACGACGACGTAGTCGCTCGTGCGCTCCGCCTTGATCTTGATCCACTTGTCGGTGCGGCCGGCGCGATAGGGTGCGTCCGACCGCTTCGCGATGATCCCCTCGAGCCCGATCGCCGAGACCTGCTCGAGAAATCGTTCCCCCTCGCGCTCGATGTGCTCGAGGAGGCGGACCGGTCCGAGCTTCGGCACGGCGTCTTTGAGGAACTCCTTGCGCCTAACGAGCGTGAGTGGGCGCAGATCGTAGCCGTCGAGCGCGAGCAGATCGAACGCGAAATAGGTCGCGGGCAGCTCGACGGCGGCGCGCTTGACGTCGATCGGCGACTGGAGACGTCCGCGTTGCTGCAGCTTCGAGAAGCTCGGCCTTCCCTCGGTGTCCAGCACCACGACCTCGCCGTCGAGCACGATGTGCTCGACCGGAAGCGCCTTGATGGCGCGCGCAACCTCCGGGAATACCGCCGTGTAGTCGTTGCCGTTGCGTGTGAGCAACCGAGCCTCACCGTGCTCCTTTCCCGCGATCAGCCGGTAGCCGTCGAGCTTGAGCTCGAAGAGCCATCCGTCGCGGGTGAACGCTTCGTCCCGCGACTCGGCGAGCATCGGGTGTACCGTCGCGATGTCGACCGACTGCCTAACGGCGCCAGCTTGTTCGACGGCGGCGCGGAGCCGGTTCGCCGGCGTGACCCCCGCCTTGACTTCCTCGACGGTGAGACCGGAGAGCACCGATTCCTCGGGGAACTGGTCGCCTGGGCTCTTTACCCACCCGTCGCGCTCCTTGATGAGCAGCCAGTCGCGCTCGCTTTTCTTGATCTTCACGAGCGTCCATTTGCCGTGGAGCTTGTAGCCCTTGAGCTCGAAGAGGAGCTTTCCCTTCTCCAGGCCTTCGCGCCAATCCTCGAGAGGTACCCATTCGCCACGGTCCCATACGATGACCCCGCCCGCGCCATAGTTGCCTTGCGGGATGACCCCTTCGAAGTCGCCATACTCGAGCGGATGGTCCTCGACTTTGACGGCGAGCCGCTTGTCATTGGTGTCATACGACGGCCCCTTCGGCACGGCCCAGGAGCGGAGGACGCCCTCCATCTCGAGGCGCAGGTCGAAGTGCAACTGACGCGCGGCGTGCTTGTGGACGACGAAGAGACGTCCGATAATGGGCGACACGGTGCCCACCGGCTCGGGGGACCGATCCGGTGACCGTTTCGCGTGATAGGTACTGAGGCTGTCGTCGCTCATGACATCACAAATTTGCCTCTGTGGTGTATGAGTGGAAATGAGGCTCGCGAAGGGATAGCATGTATTAGAGCCGTCGAGAACGACGGGTCTAGCACGACGGGTCTAGCACGACGGGTCTAGAACGACGGGTCTAGAACGACGGCTCTAGAACGACGGCTCTAAACGGTTTCGCCTTTCTAGATCCGGTTTTGTACTCGCGATTCCTTAGCTCCGACTTTCTAGACCCGACTCTCTAGATCCGACTTTCTAGACCCGACTCTCTAGATCCGACTCTCTAGACCCGATCTTCTAGACCCGACTCTCTAGACCCGATCTTCTAGACCCGATCTTCTAGACCCCGATCTCTCAGACGAACCCCCACACCCTGCCTGTCATGCCAGCTCGTTCGATTGCCTCGGCCACGATCTCGTTCGGACTCGTCTCCGTTCCGGTCAATCTCTACTCCTCTTCGGAGTCGAAGACAAGCGTCTCGTTCAACATGCTGCACAAGAAATGCAACACTCGGCTCAAGCAGCAGTACATCTGCCAGAAGGATAACGAGGTCGTCGGACGCGAAGACACGGTCAGAGGTTATGAGTTTGCTAAAGACCAATACGTCGTCTTCACTCCCGAGGAGCTCAAGGCGCTCGAGGAGAAGGCGACGGGGATGATCGAGGTGATCGAGTTCGTGCCATTGGCCAAGGTCGAGCGCGAGTATCTCGAGAAGGTCTACTATCTCAGTCCCGACAAGGGGGGCGACCGCGCCTATCGGCTGCTCTGCAAGGCGCTCGAGGAGACGGGACGCGCCGCGCTCGGGCAGTATTCGGCGCGCGGACAGCAGTATCTGATTCTGCTCCGCCCATACAACAACTGCCTCGTGATGGAGCAGTTGCATTACGCGGACGAGGTCCGGTCGACGGCGGAGGTGCCGGTTCCGACAGGCGACATCAAGCCCGCGGAGCTCGCGCTCGCGAAGCAGCTCATCGACCAAACGGCGACCGACACCTTCGAGCCGCAGAAGTACAAGGATACCGTGCGCGAGCGCGTCCTCGAGACGATCCAGCGCAAGGTCGATGGCCAGGACATCACGTCGAGCGACGTGGTGCAGGACACGAGCGGCAAGATTGTCGACCTGATGGAGGCGCTGAAGGCGAGTCTCGCGCGAGCGGAGGAGGGGGACACTCCGACGCGCAAGGTCTCGTGAGGCTTCTCGCCGGCACGAGCGGGTACGCGTTCAAGGAGTGGAAGGGCGTCTTCTACCCGGACGACCTCGCCGACGACGGATGGTTAGGCTATTACGCCGGTAAGTTTCCGACGGTCGAGATCAACAACACGTTCTACCGGCTGCCCAGGCAGCCAGTTCTCCAGCAGTGGGCGGCGCAGGTGCCGGAGCCGTTCACCTTCGCGATCAAGGCGAGCATGCGCATCACGCACTACGCGCGGCTCAAGCCGGAGTGCGCGAGCGCGTTGGACTTCTTGCTGCAGAATACGGCGGTGCTCGGCGAGCGGCTCGGGCCGATCCTTTTCCAGTTGCCGCCGAACATGGAGAAGGACGTGCCGCGGCTGCGCGGATTTCTCGGCCTCTTACCTCCGAAGCGCCGGTTCACGATCGAGTTTCGCCACGAGAGCTGGTTCGACGACGAGGTGTTCGCCGCCTTACGCGAGCACGATGTGGCGATGTGCGTCGGTGAACAGGAGGACTTCGCCTGTCCGGTACAGCCAACGGCTTCGTGGGGCTACGTGCGGCTCCATCGACTGGACTACGATGCCGCGTCGTTAGGTACGTGGGCGTCGCGCATCGGGGCGCAGGGGTGGAGCGATGCGTACGTGTACTTCAAGCACGACGAAGGCATCGGCTCGGGCCCCCCGGCGGTTGGCGCATTCCTTCAAGCGGCAGCGACCTGATTGAGACTGTCGTCGGGATAGCCATCCCAGCGATGGGCATCTTCACACACGAAAGTGTTTGCTCAACCATGCTTGCGTCGCGTCGCCGGTCTCGGCCATCACGTCGGCGTCGGTGCGGCCCGACGACTTCAAGACATGAAACGAGTGATCCGCGCCCTCGAGCCAATGCATCTCGAACTTCGAGCCGAGTCGCGGGAGCACGGCGTCCATCAAGTCCTTCCGACACAGCGTGTCATGGGTGCCGTTGAGGCAGAGCGTCGGCATCGCTATCCGCGGCAGATGCGCATCGCGCAATTGCTCGGGCTTCCCCGCCGGATGCAGCGGATACGCCAGCAGCAGTAGACCGTTCGCCGTAAATCCGTCCGCCGCGAGCATCGACGCCGCGCGCCCGCCCATGGAGCGACCACCGATGATGCGGCGCGGCGCCTCGACCTGCGCCACGACGGCCTCGATGCATGATCTCAGGACCGGCATCGGATCTGGGCGGCCGCTCTTTCTCTCGCTGTAGAGGAAATTGAAGCGCACAACGTCAAGGCCACGCCCGCGAAGCTCCCTGGCAACAGCTTGCATCCCACGGTCCTGCATGTTGCCGCCCGCGCCGTGCGCGCAGAAGAAGGTCGCGATCGTTGTCTCCGTCGTGGCCGGCTCGTGCAATGCCGAGATCTCGGCGTCGCCAACGCGCACACGCCAGGTCATGCTCATACGACGGGCAGCCCCATCTCGTCCAGGAACCGATGACCTCCTGTGCGCTGGCCACCGCGGCGCTCGGCGCGCGTGAGCACGAGGCGGTCGCGCGCGCGCGTCATGCCCACGTAGAGCAGCCGGCGCGCCTCCTCGATTTCGGTCGGCGTTGCGGGATGCATCGGCGTGCCCCCCGGCAGTTGCGCGTCCTCGACCCCCAGAATGTAAACCCGCGAGAACTCGAGCCCCTTGGTCGAATGCATCGTGAGGAGATTCACCCGCTCGCGCGCCGGCACGATCCCATCCTTGCTCGACAGCGCAACCCGTTCGAGGAATTCGACGATCTGATCGCCTAACGTCTCGCCGTCGCACTGGCCCAAGAGGCGGCGGAGCCGCGCCATTGCCGCCGGATAGCGCTCCGACGCACTCCGCTCGGCGCGAATGCGCTGCATCAGCGCTTCGCCGCCGAGCCGTTCGATGAGCTCCGCCACGGTCGGCATCGTCTCGTCTCGCTCGGCGCGGTAGTACTCCAAGCAGTCGCTGTACCGGCCGAGCGCGAAAGGACGGGCCAGACGACTCAGAAGCTGAGCCTCGTCGTCCTTCTCGCCGTTCCATAGTGCGAGCGCGACGCCGAGGTAATCGAGGAGGTGAACGAGCGACGTCTTGCGGGCGCGCGCGATCTTGCACTCGCCGAGAGCGAGAAACACCCGCGCGAGGGTGCGTGCGTCGTCGAGCGCGCGGTGAGAAACGCCGGCGTCAATTCCAAAGCGTGCCGCGAGGTCGCCGAGCTTGGCGCTGCCCGTATGCAGCTCGCGCGCCAGCGGCAGTGTATCGTAGGTGCACGGCTCCGCACGCGTTAGGCGCTTGAGCAGAGGGAAATCGAACTGATAGCCGTTGTGCGCGACGAGAATATCCGAGCCGCAGAACGCCTCGATCTCCGGCCAGACTTCCTCGAGCGGAGGCGCGCCGGCGACATCGCGATCAGTGATGCCGTGGGTCTGTGTCGCGCCGATGGTAATCGGACCGCGCGGCCTAACGAGCCTCACTATCTGCTCGCGCACGATGCCCCCCCGCACGCGCACCGCCGCGATCTCGACGATCTCCGCCGTCGCGACCTTGTTGTCCGTCGTCTCGAGATCGATCGCCGTGAAGTCGCGGAACTCATTCCGGAAGGCGCCCATGCGCAGCAATTGCGCTGCTTTGAACACGGTGACGGGCTGTGTCATCCCGAGGAGCGAAGCGACGAGGGATCCGCTCTCTGGCTCCGAAAGTGCAGATCCCTCGTCGCTTCGCTCCTCGGGATGACAGGTGGCGACACCGACTTCGGCCAGCATTCCTTTGAGCCCGATCTCGGCGCCGCCGAGGGGCGGCAACGTGACTGCTTGGCGCGTGCGCACGGCCTCCGATAGCTGCGCGGCCAGGCCTACTGCCTCGGGATCGCCCGCGGGATCGGTGAGCCCGTCGTGGTGCTCCTCGAGCGTCGTGTGGTAAACGCCGACTCGCTGGGAGAGAATCTCCTCGACGAGCGTGCCGAGCGCGGCGTGCCGCCTGCCTAACGCATTGAGGTTGCGCAGCGTGTAGAGGGCGCGCTTGATCTTCTTCGCGTCACCGTGCTCGCGTGGCAGCGAGTTGGCCGAGTGCTGGAGCTGATCGACGAGTGTCCGCGTCGTGCCAGCCTTGGCTCGCGCGTCATCGATGAGCGGTCCGGGAAGCACGACTTCGAGAAACGAGTCGTCGTGCAGGTCGTCGCGAAATGCGATCGCGCCGAGCGCGGCGACCACGTACTCGCAAACGGGATCCTCGCCGAGCGCGCGCCCGTGAGCGAGCCGGCAAGGGAGCCCGGAGGCGAGGAAGCTCGCTTCTGCGAGGTCGCCGATTTGGTGCTTCCGGTAAAGGAGCGCGTAGTCGCCCCACGAAAGATCGTGTGCTTCCCGGTCGCGGCGGAGGTCCTCGATGACCCAGGCGAGCTCTGCCTCCTCGTCGGGAAAGGCGCGAGCGACGACGCCGAATGGTGAGTCCCGAGCGACGTCGAGCTCCTTGCGGCCGAGGAGCGGCGCATTCCCCTCGATCAGCTTGCGCGCCAGACTCACGATGGGGCGCGGACATCGACGATTCTCACGCAGCTGCACGGGGCGCGTGATGGAAAAGTCGTTTAGGAAGTTCAAAAAAACACGCGGATCGGCGCCCGCCCACGAGTAAATCGACTGCTCGTCGTCGCCGACGGCAAAGATATGCCGATGGTCGCGCGCGATCGCGCGGATCACGGCGTACTGCACTGGATTCAGGTCCTGAAATTCGTCGACGAGAATGCAGTCCCAGCGCAACTGAATGCGCGCCGTCACCTCGGCGTTGGCGAGCAGATCTCCGGTGCGGATCACGAGCTGATCGAAGTCGACGAGGTGGTGATCCTCGAGGAATCGTTGGTAGCGGTCGAAGATGTCGCCATCGCGAGAATACTCGAAGGGTGCGCCGCGAAACCGGTGCGCGGCGAAGCGCGCGAGCAGCCGACCGTGCCATCGCGGCGGAACGGCGAGGCGGCGCAGCACCGCGCGCTGTTGGCGATCGTCGACGATGCCGAAGCCGCGGGCGAGTCCGACGTGGGAGCCGAATTCGCGCAACAGCTCGGCGCAGAAGGCATGGAGGGTGCCGGTTCGGACGCGCGCGGCGGCGATGCCTAACGAGCGCGCGAGCCGGTCGGCGATCTCGCCGGCGGCCTTGTTGGTGAAGGTGAACGCGCAGAGGCGCTCGGCGGGAAGGCCGAGTGTCTCGATGAGGTATCGAATGCGCTCGATGAGACAGAAGGTCTTCCCTGCCCCGGGGCCGGCGAGGACAAGTAGCGGCGCGGCCTGGGCCTCGATGGCGTCGCGTTGTGAGGGAGATGCAACAATGACCCGTGCGGATTCCTCGTCCCCTCGTCGCCGGCGCTCCTCGGGGCACGCGCTTCGCTCCACGGGATGGCGAGACCCCTTGTCATCGTAGCGTAAGGTGGCAACGGCCATAATTGAGGGTGATCCTAACTCCATAGAGGACGATATGCTACGGATGATCGCGCTCGCATTTGTCGCGGCGCCCGCAATACTTGCCGCACAGACATTCAAGGTCACGAAGTACACCATCGGCGGCGAGGGCGGTACCGACTACCTCACCGCCGATCCCGTTACGGGGCACGTCTACATCTCGCGCGGCACACACGTCATGATCGTCGACGAGGCTACGGGCAAAGTCCTCGGTGACATTCCCGACACGCCGCGCACGCACGGCATCGCACTCGCCCAGCGCGACGGGCACGGCTTCACGACAAACGCGGGCGACTCCACGTCGACGATGTTCGATCTCAAGACGATGGCCGTCATCAAAAAAGTGCACGCCGGCATCGATGGACTCGACGGGATCATGTACGACGACCACACCGACAAGATTCTGACGATCAATCACAGCCATCCCACCGGCACGGCAGTCGTGATCGATCCGAAGAACGGTGACGTCGTCGCGCGCGTGGAGCTGACCGGCAACGGACCCGAGGGCGGCGTGAGCGATGGCAAGGGCCGCATCTTCATCAACCTCGAGGACAAGAACGCGATCGACGTGATCGATTCGAAGACGTGGAAGGTGGTCGCGACCTGGCCAATTGCGCCCTGCGACGGACCGACGGGGATCGCGATGGATCGCACGACGAATCGCATTTTCGCGGGCTGTAGCAAGACTTCGGTTGTCGTCGATGCGGCGTCGGGGAAGGTTGTTGCCGAGATCGCGAACGGAAATGGCGTCGACGCGTTAGGCTGGGATCAGGCTCAAAAGCTCATGTACATCCCGGCGGGAAGAGACGGCAACGTGACGGTCGTGCACGAAGACTCGCCGGACAAATACACCGTCGTCGCGACCGTGGCAACAATGGCTGGCGCAAAGACGATCGCCGTAGACGAGACACGACACATCGCGTACGCATTCACTCCCGAGTACGGGCCGCCACCCGCGGGCACGCCCGCTCCGGAGCCAGGCCGCCGCGGTCCGCGCGGCCCGATCGTCGGGACTTGGTTTATTCGAATCGAGCACTAATGAGAGTGGTAGGGGTTAGGGGTTAGGGGGCGCAGGCGATCGGGA
>DATEHJ010000410.1:0-19604 GCA_035279645.1 Gemmatimonadaceae bacterium | reverse complement strand
CGCCCGATCGCTCATTCTCCAGCCGAAGATTCTGCTCATGGACGAGCCGTTCGGCGCGCTCGATCCGCGGACGCGATTGAACATGCAGGACCTCCTCGTCTCGCTGACTCGCGAGGCGCAGGCGACCGTGTTCTTCGTGACACACTCGATCGAAGAAGCGGTTTACCTCGGCGATCGCACGTTCATCATTTCCTCCGCTCCTGGTACGATCCTGAAGCAGATGCCCGTTCCGCCTCCGAAGTTTCCAGCGCGTGAGATGCAGCGGCAGCCGGAATTCATGGAAGTCGTGTACTCGATTCGCGATATCATGGAAAAGCTCGAGAGCTCTACTCGCGCCGGCGACGAGTAAGAGCCCACAGGCCGCGTCCACGAATGCCTTCGAGCCCCTCGACCCCTGACGCGCGCGGACCTGGCGCACTCACGTACCTCAAGCACGCATTTCTGTACCACTGGAATCTCCTGCTCTTTCTCGGCGGCGCGGGGCTGGCAGCGCTGTCACCATGGCCCGACGCGTTACTCCCGATCCTGGGCGGACTCGAGCTGGCGTACCTAACGAGCCTCATCGCGATGCCGCGTTTCCGCACGGCGATCGATGCCAAGGTCGCGGGCGAGATGCGGCAGCGCGCGACGGATCCGGCATCGCAGGTTGCGGCGCAGCAATCGCTGCAGCGCATCATCGATCATCTTCCACCCGCGTCGCTGCGGCGTTTCATCGCGCTGCGCGAGCGCTGCTTCGAGATGCGTGACATCGCGTCCGGTGTGCGCGGCCAGACGACGGATGCGAGCGACTCGGCGGACTCGATTCGCACACCGGCACTCGATCGTCTGCTCTTTCTCTTCCTGAAGCTCCTGACGTCGCAGAATGGACTCGATCGCTTTCTCAAGAGCACAAGCGAGGGAGCACTGTCACAGCGCGCGGAGGAGGTACGCGCTCGTCTGACGGCAGCCCAGGCGGTCGACGCCGCGAAGCAAGATGAGCGAACGATCCGATCGCTCCAGGACAGCGTCGCCGACGCGGAGCTCCGGCTCGACAACTATCGCAAAAGCATGAAAGACGCCGAATTCGTCTCCATCGAGCTGGACCGCATCGAGACCAAGATTCAGGCGTTGACCGAGATGGCGGTGAGCCGTCAGGATCCGGACGCACTGAGCCACCAAGTGACGGCGGCGGCCGAGAGCATGCAGCAAACCGAGGAGACCGTGAACCAGCTGCAGCACCTAACGGGGTTGGCGGACCAGCTGGAAGAGCCACCATCGATCCTCAACTCGAGTCTTGGCAAGGCGGTGTTGCGTGCCCGCTGAACCGATGCTGACGCGGCCGACGACACCGTTAGGCAAGCCGCGGGATCGCCAGCCGCAGCGAAGCGATCTCCCGGCATGGTATCCACCGTGGGCGCTGTCGCTCGCGGACATGTACTTCTCCGGCACGACGTCGGTTTTCGTTCTACATGGGAACACGTACGACCTCGTTCCACTCGTCGACGTCGCCGCGCCTGGTGCCGCCGCGTTCGGCGGCATCCCCGACTTCCTCGCCGAGCAGCTGTTCGGGCGCTGGGACTTGGTGTTTCACTACGACCTCGGGCGTGGACTGCGCGTTTTCGCTGGACGTAGTGAGGCGCGACTCAAGGAGATGGTGGCGCTCGCGACGCGCCGCATCGGCGATCTCTCCGCGGTGAAGAATGATCCACCGCTCGTGTTCGGGCTGCTCGATCTGTTCGTTCGCGAGAACATCATGGCGCCCGGCGAGAAGCAGCTGAGCGCAGCGGTGATCGTGAGCAACGCGTCGTATCTCTTTCCGGCTGGCGTGCCGGGAAGCTCGACTTTCGCTGCGTCGGGGATGGGCGTGACGCTGCTCAACTGGGCCACGAGTCCGCATGTGAAGGGGCTCGACATGGCGTTCGTCCTCATCGACGAACGTCGCAGCGACATGAGCGACCGCATTACGGGCAATCCGTATGTCGCGACGATCGAGGTCCCGATGCCGAGCGAGAGCGAGCGACTCGCCTTCGTTCGCGAGGTGACGTCGAGTGGCGAATGGAGCGCGGCGTCGGACTATAGTCCCGAGCAGCTCGCGACGTTGAGCGCCGGTATGTCGCTGAACGATTTGTCGTCGCTCATCAAGTCGGCGATCGAAGGCGGCCAGCGGCTCGACGCGAGCATATTCCGAGCGACGAAGAAGCGGCTCATCGAGCGACAGTGTCAGGGCCTCCTCGAGTTCATTACGCCAAAGTGGAAGCTCGACACGGTGATCGGGCATGACGCGGCGAAGCAGCGGCTGCGCGACGACGCGGCGCTTCTGGCCCGCGGCGCGCTCGACTGTGTCCCGATGGGTTATTTGCTCTGCGGTCCCGTGGGAACGGGCAAGTCCTTTCTGGCGATGTGCGCCGCCGGCGAGATCGGCATCCCTTGTGTGGTGCTCAAGAACTTCCGCTCGAAGTATGTCGGCGAGACTGAAGGCAATCTCGAGCGCGTCCTATCGGTCCTGCGCGCGATGGGGCCGGTGATGGTGATCATCGACGAAGCCGACGCCGCGTTAGGCGACCGCGATACGGAAGGCGATTCGGGGACGTCGAGCCGCGTGTTCGGTATGATCGCGAGCCAGATGGGCGATACCGCCTACCGGGGCCGGATTCTGTGGATGCTGCTCACTGCGCGCCCCGACCTGCTCCCGATCGACATCAAGCGACAGGGGCGAGCCGAGGTGCACATTCCGCTCTTCTACCCGACGAGCGACGACGAGCTGTGCCAGATGTTCTCGATGTTGGCGAAGAAGCTCGGTGCGGTGCTGCGCCCGGAGGACGTGCCGGCGATCCCCCAACGAGGGCTGCTCTCGGGCGCCGACATCGAAGGGATCGTGGGGCGAGCATGGCGGAAATCTCTGCTCGCCGGCGAGAAAACGGTGACAGCGGCCGCGCTCGCCGACGTCATTGCGCAGTTCCTGCCCTCGACTCAGGGAATGGAGAAGGAGCTCCAGGAAACGGCGGCGATCATCGAATGCACCGACCGCGAGTTTCTGCCGAAGTCGATTGCCGATCGGGTGGACAAGGCCGGCGGCCGCGGCGCCCTCCAGGAGCGCCTAACGGCCTTGAAGCAATTGGTGTAGGCGTTGAGCGTTATGCGTTGGGCGCTAAGCGTAGAACGGCGGACCAGCGTGCGGTAAACGCTCAACGCCAAACGCACGACGCCTCTAGAAATACACCAACGCGCTCACCCGGCCCCAGGTATCCACAGTGTTGTCCGTGCTGGAAAAGGGACCGGCTGCCAGGTGCAGGTGATCGTAAATCAATCCGGTCTCCGCGGACACACCGACGCGCTTGTCGATCGCGAACCGAGCGCCGAAAATTCCGGCGAGTGACCAGTCTTTTGGGGCGTTGTCGCCCGAATACCAGGAGTAGCCGCCGCGCAAGCCGACGTACGGCGTCAATTGCCCCGACGACGTCATCGGAAAGAGCGCGCTCGCCCCGATGGCGAGGCGTGTCTGGTCGCCGCTCACGTCGCCACTGGAGTGCGCAAAAGCGAGATCGGGGCGCAGGTCCAGCTTGTCGTTGACGTGCCACAGGATGGCCAGGGCAGGTGGGAAACCCAAGTCCAGCGCGACGCGCCGGTCTTCTTGCGCCCCGATGCGCGACGCTGCCAGGACAACGAGCACCGACACCTGCGCCAGTCTCCACATCGATTGCATGGCGATTCTCCGTTGAATGTGTAAACGCTCAACAGTCGCCCACCGAGTATAGCGAGTGCAAACAGGAAGGGACAAATCGGCCAATTGGGGGGACAGAAGCTCCACCTGACCTTGCCTCCACCGGCCCGCGCGCTATCGTAGAAAGAAATCGAGGGGAGAGCGCACCATGAGCATCGTGCAACGTCACCTGCTGGCCGCCGCGGGCCTGGTGTGCCTCGCGGCCCTGTGCCCCGAAGGTCTCTCCGCCCAGGTGCGGGGCCGGCCGAACGCCGACACGCCCCGCCTCCTCATCGCCACCTTCCGCAGCGCGGATGCGCGCATCGGCGTCCAAGGCGCCGCGGCGGTGCGGGATCGCGTTCAGCGCGAGTCGCGACCGGAAGACCTGTGGGTCGTTCCGCGTGACCAGATGAATGACTTCCTCATCCAGTCTGGGTTCAGTCCCGATTCGGCGCTGAGCCTCGATGATCTCAAGCTCCTGTCGCAGCACTTCCGCGCGGATGCCATCGTCGACGGCGTCGTGACGAAAACGGCCTCCGGGGTGGCACTCAGCGCGCGCTACGTGCTGCCGTCCAACCTCGCGTTGATCCAACCGCTGCCCACCATCGAGGCACCCACCCTCGAGCAGGCGGCGAAGGAGCTCGAGCGGCGTCTGACTGAAGTGCAGCGGTCGCTCCTTGATTTCAGAAAATGTTCGGACGCGGTCGCGGCGGGTAAGTACGACGACGCGCGCGCGGCGGCGCGCGAAGGCATCGCGCGCTTCCCGTCCTCGACGCTGAGCCGGCTTTGCCTGATGGACGCCTACGCGCGCGAGCGGCAGCCGATGGACTCGATCGTTCGTGCCGCGCAGGCCGTGCTACGAATCGACTCGACGAGCACGCTCGCGCTCATGAATCTCGTGACGTCGTACGAGGACATGCACGATACGACGAACGCGATCGACGCGATGCTGAGGCTCGTGGTCTATCGCCCCGATCTTCGCCCAGACGCGATCCAAAAACTCGGCCAGATGAATCGCCCGCGGCTCGCACTGCCGCTCGTCGCTGAGATGTTGCGCGAGAACCCCGGCGACGCGGCCTTGCTCAAGCAGCGGTGGCTGCTCCTCCTCGCGGTGCATCAATGGAAGGAAGCACTACGCGCCGGTGAGGATCTCGTCAGGTCCGACAGCGCCGCGGCGAACGCAGACTACTTCACGCGGTCAATCGCCGCGGCCTCGGCGGACAGTCAACTCACGCTCGCCGCCGATATCGCCACGCGCGCCGTGAACAAGTTTCCGAAGGACGCGAGTCTCTGGGCAATGGCGGCGCAAACCCAGCGCAAAGCAGCACGCAGGGCAGATGCTGTGACATCGATAAGGCAGGCGCTCGCGCTCGACTCCGCGACGCAGAATGGCTGGCAATTGCTGATCGTCGCGCAGATCGAGCTGGATCAGACGGACAGCGCATTCGCGTCGGCGCGACTCGCCATCGCCCGTGGCGCGGACAAGGCCGTGATCGGCAGGATTCTCCAGATACCGCTCACGACCACGGCGAGGCGCGCCAACGAATCCAAGTCACGTGGCGGCTGGCTGGACCTCGTTCGAATGGCCTCGGTGGTCGATAGCCTCACGCCGTCGCCAGACTCGAAATACTTCGTCGCGATCGGGGCGTATTCGGTCGGAATGGACCTGCTGGTGCACATCAACGAAAAGAAGAGGTGCGACGAGGCGAAACTGGCCGAAGACATGTGGGCGATCGCGTCGACCAACGCGCCGGTTGGGGCACGGGCCGGGCCAGATCAGAAGCAGGTCGTGACCCAGATCATGATTTCGATGCAACAGAACGGGGACGCGATCGCGCAGGCCAACACGCGGTTCTGCAAGAAGCGTTAGGCCGCCTTACGAGCGTCATCGGCGGCGGCGCGGTCGGAGGGAAGCCTCTCGGGCTTCGCCGCGCCCCGCCGCCGATCCTCGAGCAGCACGTGCCACGTCGCGCGCAACCGGAAGAAGAGAGATAACTGCCGGTAACCCAGCCCCTCGATCACGCCCGCGAGCAGCAGTCGTAACACGTCGACTGGGCGCGCATAACGATGAACGCTCACCTGCTCGAGCAATATCGCCCACGTCGAGAGCAAAATGCCGTACGACACCACGGCCGAGAGGAAGAGCCACGCAAAGTTGAGGTCCACCGCGCCAAAGGCAAAGGCGACGCCGACGCCCAGGTAACCCAACAACTCGATCGCCGGCGCGAGCGCCTCACCAAAGATCGCGAACGGATACGCGATGAGCCCGATGCGGCCAAATCGGAGATTGAAAAACAGATCGCGGTGCGCACGAACAATCTCGAGCATCGCACGATGCCGGCGCTCCACCTGACGACCAACCGAACCGAGCGACCGTGGCACCTCAGTCCATGCGACCGGATCGGGGGTGAGGGTAATCACATCCGGCGAACGCTGCTCGCGCACATACCGCTGCAGTCGCGCGATCAGGTCCGTGTCCTCCGACGCGGTGCCCGAGCGATACCCATGAATCGCGACTAGATGCCCGCGCTTGAAGAGACCGATGCCGTCGCCGTCGGTCAGCGTTCCGCCAAGCCGGTTCCAGCCGAGGCGGCCGAACAAGGAAACACGGAGACGCTCGACGAGTTGTACAGCCGGCAGGATGCGCTTGTCGACGCGCGCCTCAGTCACTCGACCCCGCGCGATCACGCATGCGTTCGCGACGCGACGTGCGCCGAAGACCGCGGCTACTGGGTTGCCTAACGCGATCGGCCGCGCGAGCCGAAGCAGGGCATCGGCCTCGAGGTACGTACCCACATCCACCGGAAGCACGTAGGGGAATCGTGCCGCGTCGATCGCGGCGTTCAGTGCGTCCGGCCGTCCGCTGTGCGATTTGTCGATGACAAGCAGTGTCGAATGCCGGCGCGAGCGATAGTACGCGCGGATCGGCTCGGCCGACATCGCACGGACGAACGCTGGCGGCACCTCGTACAGGTCGTACGCTTGAACGAGTCGGGCCAACGTTTCGTCGATCGACCCATCGTTGACGACGACGACCTCATGACGCGGATACTGCAGCGTGAGACACGACATCACGCGCTCGACGATCGTCGCTTCCTCGTTGTGCACCGGCACGAGAACGCTCACCGGCGGTAGCGCCTCCGTTCCGAGGACGAGCATCAGGTGATCGTCTTCCGCGAGATGCCAGTGCGACCAGAGCTCCGGCATCGACAGGAGAAGGAGCAGCCCATGGAACGAGTTCAGCGCCAGCATGTATGCAAGCGCGAATCGATCGATCAGTTGCAGCAGAATCGCGATCATGCCTCGGCGAGCTCCACAATCGCGCCGTCCGAGAGGCCGCTCACCAGTCCCGCCATGTCGGCGGCAAAGCGATCGGGACGCTCGCACGCGATGCGGAGGGCGTGGCGTCCCGCGTCTCCGAGCTGCGCGAGCGACAGCGCCGAGCGAAAGCGAACCCACCACGACCGGTCGGTGAGCGCCGTGGTCAGCTCCGGCACTCCCTCGCCCGCGCCGAGGGCGCCAAGGCCGCGCGCCGCCTGCGCGCGCACACGCCAGTCCCCATCCCGCATCAACTCACGAAGTGCTGTTTCGATGACAGGGTCGTTGACGTACTGCCGATAGGCGCGCGCGGCGCGAATGCGCATCTCGGCCGCGGGATGATTCTTGAGCGCGATGAGGGGCGCGAGACAACGCGAGTCGGCAAGACTCTCGGCGAGCCCGATCCACGCCCGCAACCGCGCCGCGGGCGCGACCGGGACGAGCCGCTCGAGCAGCGCGGGGATCGTGTGTCGCCCATTCTCTCGAAGGATGCGGAGCTGGAACAGTCGCACGATCGGCGATCGCGTGTGCAACGTGTCCACGACGTGCTCGACGAGCGCCGCGTCGCCGGCACGCGTTAGGCATGTCGTTGCCGCGGCTTGCACGGCCGCATGTCGGTCGGCGAGCAGCTCGAGAAGGACGCCGTGGTCGCGAGCGGTGCCGACGACAGCCAATAGCCGTGCCGCCTCGAGCCGCCGCCACCACCAGAGGGACGTCGCCTGCGCCAACATGCGTCGTACCCATCGATCGGAACGCAACGAGCGCGCGAGCTGGGCCAGTTGCGCCGGCGGAACACTCGGCGCGACGTGAATCGTGAGCTGGTCGAGAGCGTGGCGCTCGGGCAATCGCCGAAGCACGCTCGCGAGATCGGTCGCCGTTCCGAAGCCGAGCAGCCACCGCTGCAACGGCTCGGCAACGCGGTTCGTCGACGATGCGATTCGCTGCGTGCGATAGTTGCGCCGCGCGCCGTTTACGAAGATCAGCAGCAGAAGGAGGCCGAAGAATGTTCCCTGCGCGACCGCGACGACGAGCATCACCGAACCCCTCATGCCCCGCCGCCTCCGTTGCCGCTTCCAGCGCTCCGGCTGCGCCGACATCGCTCCAGCCATGTCGGAATCTTCGCCATGAGAATCCGCAGGTTGACTGGCTTCGGCAGGTAATCGATCGCGCCAGCGCGATAGGCGCGGAGTTGCTCAGGCTCGCCCCCCTGCGCGGTGAGAAACACCGTCGCGTAGGCGCCCGGTCGCTCGGCGTGGAGGCGCTCGTGCAACGTGAATCCATCCATGCCCGGGAGGTCGACGTCGAGGAGAATGATCGGCGCGCGTGCTCCGATCGACATACCCAGCAATCGGTCGAGCGCCTCCGATCCGGTCGCGTAATGAACAAATGTGAAACCCGCGGACTCCAACGCATATCGCAGCATCTCGACGAAGCTCGGATCATCCTCGACGATGACGACGTCGGGACACGACTCGATGCGCTCGGCGCGACACGCCTCCACGGAGCCTGAATGATCGGTGGGCGGCACATAGTCAGTGCCGAGGACACACGCTTCCAGCGCGCTGGCGAAGTCGGCGGTCATCGCGGATCGCCGATCCATGTCGACGGACGGATTCGCCACCCAGCGAATCGCTTCCTCCTCGAGCTCACCGGCGAGACGACTCGCTTCCGGGAAGCCGAACGATCCCGCGGCGCCATGAATGCGATGCAGCTCGCGGCGCAACGCCTCGACGACCTCGGGCGCGCTCGCGATGATCGCGAGCTGCGCGGAAAGGCGACGCAGCGCCGACACGGTGCTGAAGATCGTGGCGCGATAACGCTCGCGCAGCGCGCGGAGCGCTTCGCGAGTCTCTGCGTTTGACGGAGAGCGACTGTCCAAGGGAGCGTTGCCGCCAAGACCGGGTGTTCGTCGCATGTGGCATCCCAGAGCGTCCGCACATGCGCGATCGCGTGCGAAGCTCCGTCGCCCCGCAACGCCGGCGTTTCCTGCCAAGAAAGGGACTGGTTGGTCTGCTCCCGCGTCACCGCTCCGTCAACGAGTATCATGCGACTGCTCTGCGCCGACGACGAAGAAGACATCCGGACAATTCTGCAGCTTGCGTTGAGCCTCGATCCGGAGATCGACGTCGAGATGGTCGACTCGGGCGAGGCGGCGTTGGCGCGGGCGCGCGCGAGCCGCTTCGACGCGATCGTCCTCGATGGCATGATGCCCGGTCTCGACGGTTACGAGACCTGCCGGCGTCTCAAGGCGGACCCGATGACCGCGAGCGTGCCAGTCGTTTTCCTCACCGCGAGAACCCAACGCAACGAGGTTGAGCAAGCACTAACGACGGGGGCCGTTGCCTGCCTGATGAAGCCCTTCGATCCCATGACCCTCGCCGCGGAGCTCCGCGCGGCACTCGGCCGGTAGCGAGAGACATGTCCGCCGATCGGCGCTCGGACGATCAGACCCGGCGAGAGCGCGAGGAGCAGTTCCGGCGACTCTCCAGCGCGGCGAACGAGGGGATCACCATCGTCGTCGACGACGGCATCTCCGAGGCAAACAACGCCTTCGGCCGGCTGTTCGGCTACGAATTGAGCGAGGTGCTCGGGCGTCCGTTGGCCGATTTCATCGCGCCGGAGCTGCGCGACGCGGTCTCTCGGCAAATAACAATCGCGTCGGAAAAGCCCTACGACGCACGGGGAAGGCGGCGAGACGGCTCGACCTTCGACATCGAGCTTACGATAAGGCGTATCACCTTTCGCGATCGGGCGGCCCTTGGCTGCGTCGTGAGGGACATCACCGAGCGCAAAGAGATCGAGCGGATCAAAAATGAATTCGTGTCGATCGTTTCGCATGAATTGCGAACGCCGCTCACGTCCATTCGAGGATCGCTCGGTCTGATGGAGGCCGGCGCGGTCGGCGAGCTCCCACCCAAGGCGCGTGACCTCGCGCGAATCGCGCGACAGAACGCCGACCGGCTCATTCGCCTGATCAACGACATTCTCGATCTCGAGAAAATCGAAGCGGGAAAGATTCAGTTGGAGATCTCGTCACTCGATCCTGCCGATCTCGTGGAGAGCACGGTCGCGGAGCTGCGTGGGATGGCGGTGCTCTACAAGGTGACGCTGGCGACACACATCGACTGCCGCGACCGCATCGCCGCCGACCGCGATCGCGTTGTGCAAGTACTCACGAATCTCGTCTCGAATGCGCTCAAGTTCTCTCCGGAAGGCGGGACCGTTGCCGTATCGATTAGGGCGGGCTCGCCGGGATTCCTGCGCTTCGCGGTGCGCGATCGGGGGCAGGGGATCACGCCGGAGCAGCGAGCGCGTCTCTTCAGGCCCTTCGAGCAGCTCGAGGCGGCGAATACGCGCCGGCGTGGCGGCACAGGGCTGGGCCTCGCGATCTCTCGCTCTCTCGTCGAACAGCAGGGCGGACGGATCGGCGTCGAGTCCTTCGTGGGGGAGGGAAGCGAATTCTGGTTCGAGTTGCCTCTCGTGCCCGCGCCGGGTGCCATGGAAAGCGAACCGGCGTCCGACGACAGTCCACCGGGCGTGCTGGTCGTCGAAGACGACGACGCCGTCGCGCGCGTGCTCGGGATCATGATCGGCCGCGACGGGCACGCGGTGACGCGCGCGGCGACGCTGAAGGAGGCTCGTCAGGCACTCGCGAGCCATCCGCCATCGGTTGTTTTGCTCGATGTGAAACTGCCCGACGGAAGCGGACTCGATCTGCTCGAGGATCTCGCCATGACCCCGGGCCTGGAACAGGTGCCGGTGGTCATACTCTCGGGCGTCGCGCCGAGCCTCACCGATCGTCCGCGCAGCGATCGCGTCGTGGAATGGCTCATCAAACCATTCGCCGAGCGTGAGTTGCTGCGCGCGCTGCGCGACGCAATGACGGCCCCGTCCGTCTCGCGACGACGCTCGGCCTAAACTTCCCTCTTGTGATTCGGTCTTTATTCGGGCATGCTTCGGCGTTGACCGGAGGATGCCATGAGTACCGACCTCGATATCGATGAGAAGATTGCGCTTCTGATGTCGCTCGCGGCCACGGATCTCGAAGGGATGCCGGGCCGAGATCCGAGCATGCCGCTGCCACCGCGTCTGCGACACGCCACCGAGGTCGGGGCACTCCGCCCGCTCAATCTGCGCACCGTTCGGTCGAGTGGGCCGGCAGGCCGGCAGACGACGCTGCTCCGCATCCTCATGACGAACGCCTGCAGCTTCAACTGTCATTACTGCCCGATGCGGCGCGATCGCGAGATGCCTCGCACCCTGCTCAAGCCTGAGGAGCTCGTGCGCATCTTCCTCGCCGCGCGCCGCAAGGGCTGGTGTGAGGGTTTGTTCATCACCACCGGCATCCCAGGACGGCCAATGAAAGTGATGGACGACCTGATCACCGTCCTCGAGCTGCTGCGAGACAAGCACGGCTTCACCGGCTATATCCACGTCAAGATTCTTCCCGGCGTCGAGGCGGCGCAGGTCGCGCGCATCACCGCGCTCGCGACGCGCGTCTCGATCAACCTCGAGGCAGCTTGCGGCGAGAGCCTAACGCGTATCGCCCCCGACAAGAGCCTCGCGACGACGCTCCAAACACTCGAGCAGGCGCGCTCCCTCGTCGTGCACGGCCGCGAGGAGCAGTACGCGGGACGTCCGCGTAACGCTTTGCGGCCCGGCGGCACCGCGGGCATGACGATGCAGCTCGTCGTCGGCGCGACGCCGGACAGCGACCGGACAATCGTCAGCAAGGTCGCCGAGCTGTACGCGGGCGGAGGCATTCACCACTCGCAATTCAGTGCCTTCCGCCCCATTCGAGATACGCCGATGGAAGACGTACGCGCGACGCCGGCGCTTCGCGAGCATCGGCTGTATCAGGCCGATCACCTGATGCGTGAGTACAAATTCGGCGTCGACGAACTGGCCTTCAACGAAAGCGGGAACCTGCCGCTCTCGCTCGATCCGAAAATTGCGTGGGCGCTTTCACACCCGGAGCGCTTCCCGATCGAGATTCGCACCGCGTCACGCTCGCAGCTCCTGCGTGTTCCCGGGATTGGGCCGCTCTCGGCGCGACGCATCGTCGCCGCGCGCGGGCGAACTGTCATTCGCGATCTGCACGACCTGCGCAAGCTCGGCGTCATCACCGGTCGCGCGGCGGGCTTTCTGAGTCTCAATGGACGCCGTCTGCAAAACACGCTCTGGTCGGAGCAGCTCGGCTTTTGGCGCCCGGAAGACGAAGTCGGGGCGCCGCACGTGCTGTACGACGTGAGTCCGGGGACGTTTCGGTAGGAGGGGAGAGGGGCTCTAGCCCCTAACCCCTAACCCTCTTAGTACCGATCGACCTTGACTCCCACCCGCAGCGTGCGCGGCAATCCGAGCGAGGCGATGCCGTTCGTTGCCGCACTCAGGTTCACCTGGTACTGCGTGTTTCCAATGTTCTCAACACTCGCGAAGCCCGTGACGTCGGGAAGCAGCTGACGTTGCACGTTGGCGTCGATGACGGTGAAGGGCTGGAGCCAGACGCCCTGCAGCGTCGTTGTCGGTCCTTCGTGACGCCAGATCGCCGTCCAGTCGCCGAGCTGGCGCGTGCTGTACGTCGCGCGAACGGTCTGCTTCGGCGAGGGCACGCGGTTGATGTGCGGCTTCGGCGCGCCCGGCGTCACGCCCGACTGCTGACGATCGTCGTCATAGTTCACGCTGCCGCTCACGAACAGGTTCGCGATCGGCCTAACGGCGACGTATCCCTCGGCGCCGGTGCTCCGCGAGGCGCTCACATTCAATCGCTGGCGGCACGCGATCGTCGGCACGCAACCTTCGCTCGTCGACGGAATGGTCGTCGGCACGTTGAAGTCGCGGTAGTCGGCGACGTAGTACGTGCCCTTGATCTGCAGCCAGTTCACCGGCTGCCAATCGAGCCCCGCCTCGCGTCCGAGCGCCGTCTCCGGGGAGAGATTCGGATTCGGTACCGTGATCGACGTCGCGCTGATCTGCTTCCGGTACAGCTCGGCCAGGTTCGGCGCGCGGAACGCGTGGTACACCGCGCCGTGGAATGAGAGATTGCTCAACAGGGAATAGACGACGCCGAGGCGCGGCGAGAAGGCGGTCTTGCTGCGGTCCGGATAGGAGACCGAGCCGGCGGCGGCGTCGATCGAGTGACCGTCGTTGTTCTGCCACGCATCGACACGCGCGCTGAGCTCCACACGCAGTGCGGCAAGCGGCGACGCGATCGCCTGCGCAAACACACCGCTCAATGCCTGATCACCACCCGATAACACCGTGCGCAGGGTCTGACCGCATGTTGCCGCACCAGTCGCACATCCCGCGGTGTTGAAGTCCACCTCGTCGAAGTTGCCCTGCATGTGGCGATAATCGCCACCGAAGCTGAACGACTCGAGATGCAGCCACTGCGTCTTCGTCCACATCGCCGACGCGCCCCAATCATGACTCGGAATGGTCGCGACGATGTTGCTGTCCTCGGCGACGCGCCCGCCGGCGCGAATCGTCGTCGAGCGCTGGTGCTCGTCCTGCTTTCCATCCCACGCGCGCACGCTCAGCAGTCCCCCCGTGTACGTGCCGTAGTCCACACCAGCATCGACGTCGCCTTGATCGCGCGTCTGGTACGACAGCGGCGTTCCCGTGTTGCGGTTGTCGCCGAACTTGTGGCCGGTGACGAAAGCGCTGAAGCGGGCGGACGGCGCGTAGATGAGCCGCGTGTACACGTTGCGCTGGATGATCCCCGACGGCACGTCGATCGCGCCACGATTCGCGGGAGCAATCATGTTGTAGCCGCCACCCTCGAGATAGTCCGCGCTGACGTTCGCGGTGAGCGCGCCGTACACGGGCGCACCGCCAGAAACGAATCCGTGGCGAATGTCTCGGCTGCCGCCCTCGAACATCATGTGCGCCGCGCCAGGAGCGAGCGGCCGCGAGAAGAAGGAGATCACGCCACCCATCGCGCCGTTACCATAGAGGTTCGACGTACCGCCCTCCAACACCTCGACTCGATCGAGCATTCCCTTCGGCACCCGTCCCCAGTCGATCCACTCGCCCCATGCGTCATTGATCGGAAATCCGTCGAACAAGACCGCGGTGCGTCCCTCGTCCACACCTCGAATCGAGACGATCTGCGCGGTTCCACCCACGAGGCTGCTTGTGCGGGGCAGCTCGACGCCCGGTATCTCGCGCAACATGTCCTGCGCCTCACGCGCCGGGCTGGTCTGGATTTGATAAGGCGTGAGCACATTCACGGTCGTCGCGACCTTGCTCGCCTCCGTCGGCATACGCGTCGCCGTGGTGACGACGCTGGAGAGCATGAGTGAGCCCTGCTCGAGCCTGATGTCGGCGGTCACTGTTTGATTGGCGGTGACGCTCACCGAGCGGCGCCCCGGCTTGTAACCCAATGCCGTTACGACTACTTCATAATTTCCAACAGGAATACCGCGCAGCGTGTACGTGCCGCCCTCGTCGGAGATGCCGACGCGTGGAGGAATCTCGATCGCCACGCGAGCGCCACTTACGACACCGCCGGCGCCGGTAATCGTGCCGCGTACGTTGCCCAGTCTCTGCTGGGCTAAAGCGGCGGATGGGCTCGCGACGAACGCGAAGGTCGCCACCGCTGCCAACAGGGGGGCGCGAATCAAACGAACGAAATGCATAGCGCGGAATGGAAGGAGGAAGGAGAACCCGCACTTGGGCGTTAACCTCGCGAAAGCCTACGCGAGGCGCTCACCAGCCGTTGTGACTCCAACCTTAGCGCGCGGTCCGCGAGGCGGGAATGGGGAGCCCCGACGAGCCCCACCCCCACGCCACGCGTTAGGCCTATGCCCTCGCCATCGACCGGGGCGCCGGCTCGTGGCGCTGCGTGGCGTAGCCCACGATCAGGCCCACGATGCTGCCAGGTAACATGATTTGCCAGTAGTAGTTGTGGTGCAACGCATTGCTATTCATGATCGCGATCGGGAGCGCCAGCGCCGCGCCGACAAGGAGACCAACAACGACGCCCAGCGGCAGCGAGTTGACCTTCTTGGCGAACCAGCCAATGAGGACTCCGGCAATGAGGCCTTTGAAGGTCGAGCCGACCACGATCCCGACGATCTGCGAAGAGACCTCGGGTGAAGACACCAGCGCCGAGAGGCCGTCGAAGATACCAAGCACGCCACCGAGCACGAGACCGTAAACAGGCTTATTCATGAATCACTCCGGAAAGGGTCTCAACTCCGTACAGCGATCGCTCGGCGAGTCTTTACTGCCGGGCAAAAACCAGGAGGGCGACGCGAACGACGAGGTAGGCGAGCACGAGCAGAATCGCGGTTTGATGGCGAGCCGCGACCCGCCGCACTCGCTCGACAATCCCCTCTCGGTGGGCCGCGACCGGGAGCGAGTCGAGATAGTTGGCGACATCGCCGGCAAGAGCCGCGACAGACGGATAGCGAGCGGACGGATCTAACGCACGCGCGCGATCGCAGATCGCCCTCAAAGGCGCTGGCGCCTCGGTCTCGCGCCACGGGTCTTCGGTGGCCAATGCAGCGGTCGGGTGCCGCCGGGTCAGGATGAAGAACAGCACGCCACCGAGTCCATAGACGTCGACACGTTCGTCGGCGGCTCCCTGAAGCTGTTCGGGCGCCATGTAGCCTGGCGTCCCCGCAGCCTCCACGCTTCGCGGGCTCTCGTCTTGGTCTTGCACTGACGCTTGGCTCGCCTTCGCGACTCCCCAATCGAGCACGAGCACTTCGCCGAACGCGCCCAGCATGACGTTCTGCGGCTTGAGATCGCGATGGATCACTCCTGCGGCGTGCGCGAAGGCCACCGCGTCGCAGACCTGGAGAAACGCGCGAAGGAGCTCGGCGCGGGAACGCTCGGCGCGAGCGAACTCGTCGAAGCGCTCACCCCGAACGCGCTTCATCACATAAAAGAGCCGCCCGTCGGGCAACGTACCGACGTCGTGCACCGGCACGATGCCAGGATGCTCGAGCGACGCGAGGATCCGCGCCTCGCGAAGGATGCCCGCGCGGTCGTCGGCGTTAGGCACGGCATCGCGCAGCACTTTGACCGCGACGTCGCGTTCCAGCTCGCGGTCGCGAGCCAGGTAGACCGTTCCCATTCCCCCTTCGCCGATGCGTTCGGTGATCTCGTAGCGCGCTTCGATACCGGGCGCCGCGGTCGCGACGAGCTCGCGCAAGTGCTGTATTGCGATGTCCGAGAGGCGCGCTGTCATCCTGTAGTCCCGAGGAGCGCGCGCGCTTCGTCACGGAATTCCTCATCGCTGCCGGAGAGATCGCGCAGCGTCTCGAGCACGATCGCGCGGAAATCGCGGCGCGTTGCGGCGAGCCAGTTCGTGACCTGGGTCGTCGGGATGTCGTGCCGCGCCGCGAGCTCGGCGTACGTCGGCCGCTCGTCGCTCGACCCGACCATGTCATAACTCTCGAACAGCGCGAGATGGACAACACGGCCGGAGGCTTCGTACTGCTCGTGGAGGGCGGCGATCGCGGTCACGAGGACACTGCGGACCCATTCGCGATGAAAGAGCGCGTCCGGGTCGGATTCCTCCAACTCGCCCGTTAGGCGCGTTTCGACGTCGGCGACGTCGATCGGAACGAAGGACGCAGCGCCGCCGCGCTTGAGGCGCTGCTCGGCTTGGAGCGCGTTGACGACGTACGAGTCCACGCAGCGCCTGACGAATGTACGGAAGCGCGCCCGTGCCGGATCGTACCGCGCGAAGAGGTCGCGGCGCAGCGCTTCGACGAAAAAGCCCTGCGTCAGATCCTCGGCGTCAGCAGGCTCCTGACGGTGGCTGAGGCGCACGTGCGCGTAAATTGGTGCCCAGTACACCGCCGCGAGCGCGTCCTGAGCCCGCGCCCGAGTCTCCGCGTCACCGCTTCTGACGCGCCGCACGAGTGAGATATGCGTTGAGGGGAACGACACGAGACGAGAGTACGACTCCGCGCATGGCGAAGTCAACGGAAAGGCGGCAGGCTGGCCCAGCCTGTGCCCTTCACCGCGGGCGATGGAAGATCCTGTCATAGTCCCGACGAACAACGATCGCCGCGAGCGCGAGCGACCCTATCGCCCGCGAAAGAAGACTCGCGTCGAGCGGATGGTCTCGAGGGTGCGGGAGCTGGGGCCGGGGCTGATCACGGGCGCCGCCGACGACGATCCGTCCGGGATCGCGACGTACTCGCAGGCCGGAGCCGCATTCGGATACAGCCTGCTGTGGACGGCGCTCATCAGCTTGCCGTTGATGTCGGCCATTCAGCTGATGTGCGCGCGCATCGGCATCGTCGCGCGCAGCGGCCTCGCCGCCGTGCTCCGCGAGCACTATCCGCGCTGGATGCTCTGGCTGGCGTGCTCTCTGCTCATCGTCGGCAACACGATCAACATCGCGGCCGACCTCGCGGGCATGGCCGCCGCGGCGAAGCTGCTGACAGGCATCCCTGCGGGGTGGTTTCTGCCGGCGTTCACGGCGCTGATTCTTGCTCTTCTCGTCTTTGCGTCGTACGAGCGCATGACACGCGTCCTGAAGTGGCTCACGCTCGCGCTCTTCAGCTACGTCCTGGCGGCGATGTTCTCCGGCGCGGATTGGCGCGGCGTACTGCGCGGGACGCTCATACCCCGCATAACGCTGTCGCGTGAATATTTGCTGATGTTCGTGGCCATCATGGGCACGACCATTTCGCCGTATCTCTTTTTCTGGCAAGCGGCGCAGAACGCGGAGCAGGACGCATTGATCATGCGCCGCATCGTCGGCCGGCCGCGTCGGGCCGTTCAGCGCGAGCTGCGCGCGGCGGCGCGCGACGTGAACGCGGGGATGCTGTTCTCGAACCTGATCATGTATTTCATCATTCTCACCGCGGGCGCGACGCTGCACCGCGCCGGCATCACCAATGTACAAACGGCCGAGCAGGCGGCGACCGCGCTTCGCCCGATCGCCGGCGACGCCGCGGCGCTGCTCTTCACGTTAGGCCTCGTCGGCACGGGCATGCTCGGCGTGCCGGTGCTCGCCGGCTCCGCGGCGTACGCGATCGCCGAAGCGGCCGCCTGGCGGGCGGGCATGGATGAAAAGGTTCATAACGCGCGGCAATTCTACGGCGTGATCGCGGTCGCGATGGTGGTGGGCATGTTGCTGAACCTCGCGCACGTGAACGCGATCAAGCTGCTGATCGGCTCGGCGGTGATCAACGGCCTCCTCGCGCCGCCGTTGATCGCGATCGTGCTGGTGGTATGCAACAACAAGAAAGTGATGGGGACGCACCGGAACGGGCGCATCCTGAATGTTCTCGGTGGGGCGGGCGTTGTCGTGATGACGATCGCGGCGGTTGCTCTGGTGATATCTTGGTTTTGAGCTGGCGTTACGGCATCACACCGAGGCGTCGCTCGACCTCCTCCCTCCGGGACCGAGACACCGGCAAACGGAGACCACCCTTGAGTTGAACTTCGTAGTCTCCACCCGCGCCCCGCAACAGCGTGTCCACGAGTTGGAGCCTAACGATCGCGGAACGGTGTACGCGAACGAAGTGGCGTGGATCGAGGCGCTCCTCGAGCGTTTGCATCGTCTCGCGAATGATGTGCGTGCGGTCGCCGGTGTGGAGCTCGGCGTACGGGCCGTCCGCCGTGATATAGTCGATCTGGTCGACAGGGACGACGCGCACTTTGCCGCGCATCTCGACCGCGATGCGTTCCAGGTAGCCTGACGACTCGGACGCGGGGCGCGGGACGGTGGTGCCATCGGTGGCACCATGTTGGAGTACGGCGAGCAGTTGGTCGCGGAGCTTCCCCATTTCACGCAAGCCGATCAGCTGGCGCGCACGTCGAAAGGCCTGCTCGAAACGCTCGTCGTCGAAAGGCTTCACGAGGTAGTCGAGCGCGGCGAGCTCGAAGGCGCGGAGCGCATACTGGTCGAACGCGGTTACGAAGATCGTCGCTGGCATCGCCTCGGCGCCGATCTCCCGCACGACGTCGAGCCCCGTCTTGCCGGGCATCTGCACGTCGAGAAACACGAGGTCGGGAAGCTTGGCGCGAATCGCTTCGACCGCGGCGGCACCGTTGTCCGCCGTGCCGACAACCTCCACACCCGCTTCGTGCGCGAGCAGGTCGAGAATCCGCTCGCGACCGAGCGGTTCGTCGTCGACGACGAGCACACGAACCGGCGCGTTAGGCACGAGATTGGTCAAGCGAACGAGACGACGGCGGACGTGCGCAGATCGGCGCGCGTGTGATAGGGCAAACGGATTTCGGCGATCGTCGCACCGCCGTCACCGGCGCGCAGGTCGAAACTTTGCTCGTCACCGTAGAGATGCGATAGGCGCGCGCGGGTGTTGCGAACGCCGACGCCCGTGCCGTCGCCGCTCGCGTTCCCGACGTCGGTGAGCGGCGCGTTGTTCTCGACGGTGAGCACGAGCTGGCCGCCGTCGACCCGGCTCCGCAGCGCGATGCGCCCGACGTCTTCGATCTTGGAAACGCCATGCTTGATCGCGTTCTCGACGATCGGTTGCAGGATCAGATTCGGAACGAGTGCGTCCATCGCGCGCTGCTGCACGTCCGTGGTGATCTCGAGCCGCCCCTGAAAACGAATCTCCATGATGTCGAGGTAGCGTCGCAGGAGGTCGAGCTCCTGTTGCAGGGGGATCTC
>DATEHJ010000409.1:0-2156 GCA_035279645.1 Gemmatimonadaceae bacterium | reverse complement strand
GCATGCACATCGACGGCTTCCGCTGCGACGTCGCCGGTGGTGTGCCGATGGACTTCTGGCGGGACGCTCGGCGCGAGCTCACCGCGGTTCGTCCCGACCTTTACATGCTCGCCGAGGCCGAGGGCCCGCAATTCTATCCGGCCTTCGACGCCACGTATGGGTGGCAGCTGCACCACTTGCTCAACGAGATCGCACAAGGCAAACGCCCGACCTCCGATCTCGACGCATATCTCGCGCGCCAACGCAAAGACTATCCCGCGGGCGCAGAGCGGATGTACTTCACGAGTAACCACGATGAGAATAGCTGGAGCGGCAGCGAGTTCGAGCGCATGGGCGCGAACCATGTGCCCGCCTTCATCCTCGCCGCGACGATGCAGGGCGGCATTCCGCTCATCTACACCGGACAGGAAGCAAGCCTGCGAAAGCGCTTACGCTTTTTCGAGAAGGACACCGTGGATTGGACTGGACCGTCGCTGATCGCATTCTACCGTGCGGTCGTCGATCTCAAACACGCGAACGCCGCGCTCTGGAACGGCGCCGATGGCGGTGAGGAGGTCATGCTCGAAACCGACGGCGGCAAACGCGTGTACGCCTTCACGAGAACGAAGGGAAGTAATAGCGTGCTCGTCGCCGTGAACTTCGGCGACACTCCGGCCCGGATTAGCTATCGCGGGCTTTCGCGGCCAGGGAACTACACGGATTGGTTCGGTAAGACGAGAGTGAAGCTCGCCGCGTTAGGCACGCTGGATGTCCCGGCGAACGGATATCGAGTGCTCGTGCGATAGACTGTCATCCGGAGGAGCAGATCCCTCGTTGCGCTCGGGATGACAGGCCGTCACCGGGAAAGCTCCAGCACGTAACCTTCGAGCGGAGAGAGCTCCCGCAACGGCTCGTACCCACGAAGCTGTCCATCCGCTGCAATCTCCACCGGCGCGACGATCGACCCGCTCAACAAGTCGCGCACGTGCCAGGTGCCCGCCGGCAACCGCCCGCCATCGCTGCTGATTTCTACGCCGCGCATCGGCGTGCTCGCTAGGTTGGCAATGATGATTAGCACGCGATCACCGTCGCGTCGCGCGTACGCCGCCACGCCCGTTTCGCTCGCTCGCAGCGGCATAAGCGACCCACCGGCGAGCGTCCGATTCGACGCGCGGAGATGGATCAGCCGGCGATTCATCGTCAACACCGATCGCGGATCTCCCTCCTCCGCCTCGACTGTCGCCGTCAGCGAGTCGGATTGGAGCACCTCCCACGGCGACCCAGTCGTGAAGCCGTCCGCGGGCGCGCGGCGCCACTGCATCGGCGTTCGTAAGCGCTCGTCAGGCTTCGCGCCGGTCATGCCGATCTCTTCGCCATAGTACACGAAGGGGACGCCCGGCATCGTCAGCAGCAGAAACGAAGCGATGCGCGCCCTCGCCATGTCGCCGCCAAGCTCCGTACGCGTCCGCGGCTGATCATGGTTGCGCAGGAAGGGGGACCATCGGTCGTTAGGCACTGCCGACTGCATTCTCAGCACTGGCGCAAGCAGTCCTGTGGCCGAGCCACGCCGTACTGCCGCGATGATGCTGTCCGCAACCTCAAAGGCGAAGTACGAGTCGAGCTGATCGGGATAGTACGTGAGCACCGTGCCGATGTTGTCGTACACTTCGCCGACGGTGAACGCGTTTGGCTGCACCGTGTGCACATACGTCGCGTAGTCGTGTAGCAGCGCGTGCGTCCCGGGACTCCCAGCCAACTTTCCGCCGTCCTCCATCAGGAACGGCACCGCGTCGAGACGGAAGCCGTCGACGTGCATCTGCTCGAGCCAGAAACGCGCGATCTTTTTCACCTCGTCGCGCACCGCGGGCGTCTCGTAATTCAGGTCTGGCATGCCGCTCCAGAACACCGCGTAGTAGAACTCGTCGCGTATCGGCGACTTGTACCACACCTCCTGCCCCCACGGCCCCTTGGTGTCGGGCTTCGTGGCCGACCAGCGATACCACGCGCGATACGGAGATGTCGTGTCGCGCAACGCCGCCTGGAACCAGGGATGTTCGTTGGACGTGTGGTTCAGCACCATGTCGACGAGCACCTTGATGCCGCGCTTGTGCGCCTCGGCGACCATCTGCGTGAAGTCCGCGTTGGTGCCGTACGCGCGCGCGACGTGGTAGTAATCG
>DATEHJ010000408.1:0-10638 GCA_035279645.1 Gemmatimonadaceae bacterium | reverse complement strand
ACAGCGCCGCCTGCTGACCGGTGCTGATCACGATGCCATCGCCATCGATTACGCGCTGCAGTCGCTCCGCGGCCGCGCCACGCGGGTCGAACGCGGGAGCGAGCACGCGCAGCCAATCGTCGCGGCGCGACGCGCGAACGTCGTCGAGATACGCGCGCCACGCCGCCACGCCACGAGGGCGTTCGACGTACCACTGACCGAGCTCGCCGCGCTGAGCAGCCAGCGCGAGAGGCGACCCGCCCAACTCTTCGGTGACGATCCGCGGCAGCGTCATGCGTGATCCGTCACTTGTGATAGGGCTCGCGTCGGACGATGGTGCCCGCCCGGTACAACTGCTCGGCGAGCACAAGGCGCGCGACCTCGTGAGGCAAAGTCCACGGCGCGAGGGAGAGCCGTGTCGACGCGAGCTTCTGCGCCGCCTCGCCGAGGCCGTGAGCACCTCCAATCACGAACGCGACGTCCTTCGCTTGCTCGCGTCGACGCTGTAGCCACTGCGCAAACTCCTCCGAGGTCATCGTCTGGCCGCCGAGCTCGCACGCGATCACGTACGATGCATTCGGCAGCGCCGCCGCGAGGCGCTCGCCCTCGCGAGCGCGGACCTGCTCCGGCGTGAAGGAGCGTCCCGATTCCTCGCGGACCTCCTTGAACTCTAATGGCCAATACCGGGCTGCTCGCGCCTCGTAATCGCGAATCGCCGCCGCCAGGGCCGCATCTCGCGGCTTGCCGACGACGGCGACAATGAATCGCATCTCGCGCTATGGCGCGCGTGCTTCGAGCTCGCGACTTACGCGTAGATGCCGCGAAGCCGGTGGACGGTGGCGACGCGACTGATCGACAGCATGTACGCCGCCGTGCGCATGTTCACCTTGTGCTGCCGCGACAGCTGGAGCACGTCGGTGAAGCTTCGCGTCATGATCTCGGTGAGCCGGTTATTGACGGTCGTCTCGTCCCAGAAATAACCACCGCGATCCTGTACCCACTCGAAGTACGACACCGTGACGCCGCCGGCGTTCGCGAGAATGTCCGGGATGACGAAGATGCCCTTCTCATCGAGAATCGAGTCGGCGCCCGCCGTCGTCGGACCGTTCGCCCCCTCGCAAATGATGCGTGCCCGGATCTTCGGAGCGTTCTTGCTCGTGATCACGTTCTCGAGCGCCGCCGGGAGCAGCACGTCGACGTCGAGTGTTAGCAAATCATCATTCGTTATCTGATCGCCGCCCTTGAAACCCTCGAGGCCGCGATGCTGCTTTACGTGCGCGAAGGCCGATGAGAGGTCGATGCCGGTTTTATTATAGTAGCCGCCGCTCTTGTCGCTGATCGCGACGATCTTACACCCTTCCTTCTCGAGCAGCTGCGCCGCGATCGATCCGACATTGCCGAAACCTTGTATAGCGATCGTCGTGCCCTGCACTGGCATGCCGAGATGTTTGAGTGCTTCCTTGGTGACGATCATGCACCCACGTCCCGTCGCCTCACGTCGGCCAAGTGACCCGCCCATCTCCACGGGTTTCCCCGTCACCACTGAGGTCACGGTGTGCCGCATGTGCATCGAGTAGGTATCCATCACCCACGCCATCACGCGCTCGTTCGTATTCACATCCGGCGCGGGAACGTCCGAGTCCGGCCCGAGCGTCGCGATGATGCCCGCGGTATACCGACGCGTCAACCGCTCGAGCTCACCAGCGCTGAGTTTGAAGGGGTCACAAACGACTCCGCCCTTCGCACCTCCGAAGGGCAGATTGACGACCGCGCACTTCCACGTCATCCAGGCCGCGAGGGCTTTCACTTCTTCGAGCGTGACCTGGAGGTCGAAACGAATGCCTCCCTTCGCCGGCCCGCGCGACGTGTTGTACAACACCCGATAACCGGTGAATACCTCGACTTCCCCGTTGTCCATCAACGTCGGTACCGAAACTATGATCTGCTTCTCGGGGTGCCGCAGAACCTTGTACAGCCCGGGCTCCAGATCGAGCAATTCTGCCGCGCGATCGAAGCGCGACATCATCGCTTCGAACGGATTCTCTTCGTTGAGAAATCGATCTTTGTCCGGTCGGACTATTCTATCAGTTGGAAGTCGAAGGTCGGTTGCCATGTGTGGATTGAGTCGGGCCGATCAGAGCCGGGGTGGCATCGAGCGCCTTAGCGCGGGCGACGAGCGGGCACATGAGTCAAGTCGTCGAGGATGTGCTCGACGCCGCCGACGCCGCGCTCGACGCTAACGCGCTGAGAAACATACCATAACGCAGGCGCTTCGCGAGGCCAGCGGTCGCCGAGCTTCACCGCGTCTTTCAGCGTACAAATGGCGAGCCCGTCGGCCGGAATCGACCCGGCGAAGCGCGCGATTTCCGCAGCCTCGAAGTGATGATGATCCGGGTGCAGATCGGCGATCACACGGCCGCCGAGTAATTCGATTTGGCGTACGAACGCGCGTGGATCGCCGATCGCGGTAATGACGCGCACGTCTCTTCCCGCGATGTCCGTCAGTGGTCGTCGCCCGTCGCCATTCGACGGCGCAGCACGACGCAACTCGTCGGGGGCAAGACGCACCGTCGAGCGCGGCACGTGCGGTGCAACCGCGGCCAGCGCGTCGTTCACCGCGTCGACCTCCGCGTCACGCGCTGCCTTCCGCGACACGAGAATGATCGTTGCGCGCCGCAGCGCCTCGATCGGCTCTCGCCACGGCCCCGCCGGTAGCATCCGCGGCGTCGGCGACCATCGATCGGCACTCACAAGAACGACGTCCGCGGCGCGGGAGACCTGACGATGTTGGAACGCGTCGTCCAGCACGGCCACCGTGGCTCCGGCGTCGCGCGCTCGCGCAATCCCCGCGACGCGATCTGCCGCAACGATGACCGGCACCGTTGGATTGAGACGCGCGTGCACGAGTGGCTCGTCCTCGCCGTAGCCTCTGAGCACGATCGCCGGGCGAGCGCCTCGCTCGATGAGCTCCGACGCGATCCAGGCCGCGACCGGCGTCTTTCCCGTACCACCGACGGTCACGTTCCCGACGCTCACCGCGGGAAGTAGCGGGTCGTGCGAAGCGAATATGCCGGCGTCGTACAACGCCTCGCGCACGGCGACCGATGCCCGATACAATACCTCGCCCGGCGCGAGCGCGGCGCGAGCGACGCGTGCCAGGCCGTCCTCGCCGAACCACACGCGCTCCACGAAGTCACGCACTGGCGAGTTGCTCCATCTTCAACATCAGTGCCTGGAAGCTGGCTGTTTCCTCGGCCGCCGCTCGCGCGTTTGCGGCGTCGAGAGTGACCGGATCCGAGTAGGCGATGCTCACGCGACTGAACGGCTTTGGAATCGTGAACCGATCCCAGGTTCCCAGTCGCCACGCCTTGTGCGCGCACACACCGACGGCGATCACCGGCGCGTTCGCCCGCTGCGCCGCGATCAACACACCCGGCGCGAACGATCGTACGGGCCCACGCGGTCCGTCCGGCGTGATCGCGACGTCGTGACCATCCTCCAATGCGCGCGCCAGCCCGACGAGCGCCCGGCTCGCGTTGCGCGAAGTCGAGCCACGCACCGTGCGAAAGCCTAACGATTCCGCGGTTCGCGCAATGAGCTCACCATCGCGATGCTCACTGATGAGCACTGCGACCCCCTGATTGCGATGCTGGTACAGCAGCGGGAGCATGTCGCCATGCCACAATGCAAACGCGATCGGCCGCCCGTGGCGCCGCAGCGCGTCGACACTTGACCTGTTGTTGATGAGCCGAATGCGCCAGGTCGCGCCAAGCAGCCGGACCAGCGGTACGCCGAGGCGGACGATCCAGCGCGTACGCCGCTCCCGCGCCGCCGCCGCGCCCGTCGACGATTCGGATTCGCTCAACTTGCCGCCCTATGCTCGTCCGGCGTCGCGAGCTCCAGTGCAATGGTGGCGACGCGACGCGCCGCACCCGGCGTTCCGAGCGAGTCGCGCACCCGCGCGAGCTCGCTCACCATCCGCGCGCGTTCCGCGCTGTCCCGATCGAGGAGCGGCATGAGGGCATCGGCGACGGCGGTCGGCTCGAGCGCACTCTGAACGAATTCGGGCGCCACCTTGCGGCCCGCGACGACGTTGACAAGCCCGATGTGTGGGATCTTCACCAATCGCCGCGCCGCGGCGTACGTCAGCGCGTTCGTGCGATACGCGACCACGAGCGGGCACCCCGCCACCGCAGCCTCGAGCGTCGTCGTGCCGCTCTTGCACATCGCCGCGTCCGCCGCGCGGAGCACTTGAAACGACGCCGACCTAACGATTGGATATGGGCAGGCGCTCTCGTCCAGGCGTACGTGCGGCGCCGCGCTCACCAGCACGCGCAGCCCCGGTCGGCGCCGCTGGAGCTCACGCGCGGTCGCGACGAAGGGCTCCAGATGGCGCGCGATCTCCTGAGCACGACTGCCCGGAAAGAGCGCGAGAAGCGCTGCCTCTTCAGGCACGCGGAGCTGTGCTCTCGCTTCGGCGCGAGTCGGAAGTTGCTCCGCTCGATCCAAGAGTGGATGGCCAACGAACGTCGTCGCGACACCGTGGTCGCGCAGCAGTTTCTCCTCGAACGGTAAGATCACCGCCGCGCGCGTCACCGTCTGTGCGAGCTTCGCCAGTCGACCGGCGCCCCACGCCCAAACCTGCGGGGTGATGTAGTACAACACCGGCACGCCGGCCGCCGCGGCCTCGGCGGCGAGCTTCATGTTGAAGCCGGGATAGTCGATGAGAACGAGCAACGCCGTGTTCCCACTGCGAATGCGCTCCCGTAGGTCTCGCAGGAGCGCCCAGTGCTTCGGCACGTGACGGAGCACTTCGACGAAGCCCATGACGGCGAGGTGCTCGACGTGCTCGATGAGCTCGACGCCGGCCGCGTGCATTGCGTCGCCGCCGATGCCAATGAGACGATACGGCGCGCTTCGCGCACGTAACTCCTTCGCGACAGCGGCTCCATGCAGATCGCCGGAGGCCTCGCCGGCGACGAAAAGAATGTCACGCACCGGCGGCGACTTGCGTGCCGGCGGCCAGCGACGGCAGCGTCCGTTCGATTTCGCTCACGATCGTGAGCGCCACGGCGAGCGCCTCGCGACCATCCTCGCCTGTAACTATCACCGGTCCTTCGTCGCGAACGGCGTCGAGGAAGCTCTCGAACTCCAGGCGCAACGGCTCACCCTCCGGCGCGATGAGCGGGACGCGTTCGACGAATGCTTCGATCGCCTGCGCGCCCTTCGCCAGCTCGGAGAAATCGACGTCGCGCCGCAAGCGAAAGTACTCCCCCTCCCCCGCCGCGAGATCGAGCGACAGATATCCGCTCTCCTGAAAGATACGGACTTTGCGCATTCGCTCACGCGAGACGCGGCTCGCGGTGATGTTGGCAACGGCTCCGTCGTCGAATCGCAACCGGGCGTTGGCGATGTCGACGAACGGTGTCAGCACCTGCACGCCGACCGCCGACACATCCTTGATGTGACTCCCAACGAGCGTGCGTACGAGGTCGATGTCGTGGATCATCAGATCGAGCACGACCGCGACGTCGGCGCCCCGCGGATTGAAGGGCGCGAGCCGGTCGCTCTCGATGAACCGGGCCTTCTCTACGTGCGGGAGCGCCGCGCGAATGGCACGGTTGAAGCGCTCCACGTGTCCAGTCTGGACCAATGCGCCGTTGCTCTTTGCGAGGGCGAGCAGCTCGTCCGCCTCCTCGAGGGTAGCGGCGATCGGTTTCTCAATGAGTAAATGCTTACCACGCGCGAGTGCCGCCTTCGCGACCTCATAGTGCGCGGGCGTCGGTACGACGACCGTTGCCGCGTCCACCGCGTCCAGCAATTCCTCGAGCCGATCGTATGCTCGAACGCCAAGCTCGCTCGCCACCGCGGCAGCGCGGTCGGCGCGCGCCTCGAAGAAGCCGATGAGTTGCGCCCCGGGCACGTCGCGCAGAATGCGAACGTGATGGTAGCCGAGGGCGCCGGCTCCGATCACTCCGATTCGAACGTCCCGTCGCGTCGCCATGAGCCTCAGATCACCAGTCCACGATCGCTACGATCGAGAAAACTCAGGAACTCCTCGACCTCGGGATAACGCTGCAGTTCCTCTTCGGCACGCTCGCGCGCCTGTGAGAGGTTGAGCTCCGAGTTGAAGAACAATCGATAGGCGCGCTTCAGCTCTCGCTGCACGTCCTCGGAGACCCCATTGCGCTGCAGGCCGACCTTGTTCAGTCCGTAGAGACGGATCGGATTGCCGTTCGCCTTCACGTACGGCGGAATATCCTTGGACACGCGCGAGCACCCGCCAGTGAAGCTGTATCGGCCAATCTGCACGAATTGATGCACCGCGGATTGCCCGGAGATGATCGCCCGGTCGTCGATGTGCACGTGCCCCGCCAGCTGCACGGTATTGCCGAGAATCACGCCGTCGCCGATGTGACAGTCGTGCGCGAGATGCACGTACGACATGATGAAGCATTGCTTGCCGACCGTCGTCTTGAAGGATTGTGCCGTGCCGCGATTGATCGTTGAGTATTCGCGAATCGTCGTTCCTTCGCCGATCTCGACCGTCGTGTGCTCACCCTTGTACTTCAGGTCCTGCGGGTCGCCACCAAGGATACTTCCCGAGCCGATGCGCACGTTCGATGCGAGAATCACATTGCGTTCGAGCGTGGCGCGCGCCGCGATCGCGCATCCGTCCCCGATCACGCATCCGTCGCCGATGATCGCGAACGGTCCGACCTCGACCCCCTCTCCCAATTGAGCATCGCTGGAGATGATCGCCGACGGATGAACGCGCGTGCTCATCGGTCTCGCACCATCGCGCCCATTTCGGCCTCGGCCACGACCTCGCCGTCGACCTTGGCGACGCCATGCATCTTGCACATCAGTCCCCGCACCTGAAGCATATCGAGCTCGAACCGAAGCTGATCTCCGGGTTTGACAGGCCGCCGCCACTTTACGTTGTTCAGCGACGTAAAGTACACGATCTTGCTCTGCGGATCAGGGACGGCGCCTAACAGCAGCATCCCGCCAACCTGCGCCATCGCCTCGATGATCAGCACCCCTGGCATGATCGGGTGACCGGGAAAGTGGCCCTGAAAGAACGGTTCGTTGATCGTCACGTTTTTGACGCCCACGACGCGCTTGCCAGGCTCGATCTCGAGAATGCGATCGACGAGCAGGAACGGATACCGGTGCGGCAGCACCTTCATGATCTCATCGACTTCTATGACGCGATTCGCTTCGGTCGTCGTTAGGTCCTTCATCGTTTCCGCCTCCCTCGCCGCCTCCTTCATGGCTCGCACGAGCAGCACCGTACCACGATGGCTCGGCCGCGTCGTCTGAACTCGCGCCCGCACTCGAGCGCCAGCCAGCGCCAAATCGCCCACACAGTCCATCGCCTTGTGCCGCACGAACTCGTCAGGCCACCGCAGCACATTCTCGACAACGCCCTCATCGCCGACGACAACCGCATTCTGCGTCGACGCACCACGAATCAACCCCTTCGCCCGCAACGCATCCACTTCGTGCATGAAGCCGAACGTGCGCGCTCGGGCCAGCTCGCGCTCGAATGACTCCGCGGTGACGCTATAGCGGCCTCGTTGCTTCCCGATGAGCGGATGCGGAAAGTCGATCGTGACGTCCAATTCGAGCACCGTGGCGGGGTGCGCTTCGTACACCGAATCGCCATCGCACACGCGCACCGGCGCCCGCAAGTGCAAATAGTGCACGTCGCCAGCCTGCTCCGCGATACCTCCGTCGCGCAACGCATCCACGAACGGCTGGGCGCTGCCATCCATCACCGGTGGCTCAGGACCGCTCAACTCGATGACGACATCGTCCAGCTCGCGCGCTAGCACCGCTGCAAGCACATGCTCCACGGTGTGGACCGCAATTGGCTCCTTCCCCAGCTGCGTGCGGCGCTCGGTCAGCACGGCGTGCTCGACACGCGCCGAGATCAGCGGTGCGCCGGGGAGATCCGCGCGACGAAAGACGATGCCCGCGCCGCTCGGCGCGGGAAGAAATGTCAGGCGACACGGCATTCCCAGGTGCAGACCGACGCCTTCCAGGAATGTCGCGCGTGCAACGGTACGACGCGTCATCGATCGCTATCGCCTTCGCGAGGGTTCATCTCGAGCAACTTCTCCAACCGCCGTAGTAGCGGTGCGAGACGGAACAACGCCGCGTGTGCACGAAGCGCCTCCTTGTGTGGTCGAGCCGGGTAGCCCGACCATGTCTCGCCGCTGGGAATATTGCCGAAGACTCCCGCCTGCGCAGCCAGCGTCGCCCCTTTGCCGATCGTATGGTGCCCGCTGATCCCAACTTGCCCCGCAAGCACACAACCGTCCTCCACGCGCACCGATCCCGCGATTCCAACTTGCGCCATGATCAGGCACAAGCGTCCGATGCGACAGTTATGCGCGATGTGTACAAGGTTGTCGATCTTGGTTCCCGCGCCGATCACCGTGTCGTCGATGCTTCCGCGATCGATGGTCGTGTTCGCGCCGATCTCCACATCGTCCTCGATGATGCAGCGGCCGACGTGCGGAATTTTTTCGTGACGTCCGTCTCGATACACGTACCCGAATCCATCTGAGCCAAGCCGCGCCCCTGCGTGCACAATCACGCGGGTCCCGACGATGGTGCCGCTGTACAGCGTCGTCGAGGGGTACAAATGGCAATCGGTGCCGATCCGCACGCCTGCTCCAATCACCGCGTGCGATCCGACCACAACCCGATCGCCGATCTGCGCGCCGTCGCCGATGACGACGTATGAGCCTATACTCACACCGTCTCCGATGTGCGCCCTGCGACCTATCACTGCCGTCGCGTGAACCCCAGGCTCGCGCGCCTCCGCTCGATAAAAACGAGGAATGAGGGAGAGCAGCGCGTCGTGAGGCTTTGCGACCACGATTCGCGCCCGCGCGCTTCCGGGCGCCTCCGACAGCTCCGGCGTCACGAGCACGACGCCAGCCTGCGAGCCCGCGAGGAGCGGTACGTACTTCGCTGATGCGAGAAAGCTCAACTCATCGCCGCTGGCGCGGTCGAGAGGAGCAATGCCGCGCACCCGCGCCGCCGGATCGCCGACGAGCCGGCCGCCAACTTCGGTCGCAATAACATCGGCGGTGAGGACGACACCGCCCTCACCGCCGTTTTCGTGCGAAGAAGCTTCCTGAATCACTGCGGCTTTCGCGTCACGCCTGCTGGTGCGGATACGGGCGCGCCCGGCTTCGTCGAGGGCGTCGAGGCCAACGTTCTCAGTCGAGCGACCACGCGATCGGTGATGTCCAGATTCTTGTCGTATGACAGGATCAGGTTCGGATCGCCCGTGATGATCATCGAGTAACCATCCTCGGTGCGGATGTCATCGAGCACTTTCTTCACCGACTCCATGATCGGGGCCATCAGCTCGTTTTGACGCTGCTGCGCCTGTTGCGAGAGCTGCTGTTGCTTTTCCTGAGCCAGCTGTTGAAAGTCGCGAATCGTTTTTTGCTTCGCTTCCTTCTGCGCCGCGGTGAGCGTCGCTTCCTGCTTTTGATACGCCCCGATCATCACGTTCAGCGAGTCGCTCATCTTCTTCAGCTGATCGCCGTAAGCGCGCGTCTCACGCGCGTACGTCGACTCGGCCTGTGCCTTGCCAGGCGCGTTGTCGAGAAGCACGCCCGTGTTGACGAAGGCGATCTTGAACTGCGAGGCCGCCGATTGCGCGTGCGCGCTCCGCGAAAAACCCACCGTGAGTGTGAGCACAGCCAATATCGCAAATGCTGCGCGAAGGGACGAAGACATTGAAAAACTCCGTTAGAAGATCTGTCCGAACTTGAAGTGAACTTGCCACTTGGGATCGCGCAGCCCCTGCGAGTTCACGCGATCGAGACCATACCCCAAGTCGATACCCAGTGGTCCGAGCGGCGTGACGATCGAGCCACCGACGCCGATTCCACGAAACAAACGCGTCGGGTTGAAGTCCGCCGGACGCGCCCAAAGGTTACCCGCATCGTAGAACGCGTCCAAGTACAGCATCTGATTGAAGCGCACGCCCAGCTCCGCGCTCTGCGTGTAGAACATGTTGCCGAACGATGCGCGCGTTGCGGTATATGAGCTTGTTTGCGGGATGTATCCGTTTGGTGTGATCGAGAATTCCTCGTATCCGCGCAGCGGCTCGCCGTATTGCACACCGCCGAGCGAGAATGCCTGCGACACGAAGAAAGGACCCGGATCGCCGAACACGCCACCCATCCGCGTCGACAGCCCGAACACCAGCTTGACCGGCGATGAGCCGATCGCGCTTCCGCCCAGGCTCGCCAACGTCGCGTAGGAGCGCATCTCCGCGGTATACCGCTGGAATGATGCGCTGCCGCCGAGCGGACCACCGTTGAATTGCGCCGAGAACGACTCGGTTGTACCGGCCGACGGGAACGGCATGTCGATGCGCGTGTCCCTCGTTATGGTCGCGCCGACACTTGACCGGAAGCAGTTATTGCAATTGATCGTCGAGACGAGTCCCGTGCCGCCGTAACTCACTCGTTCGCCGCCATAATTGAGAAAGAGCCGCGTCCACCGCGAACCGGGGACCGGCAAGCCAAATTGCAATTGACCACCAATGCGCTTGCTCCGGCCAAGGTTCGCGATGACGTAACGCGACTGGCTGTCGTAAGCGTTGATCGTACCCGAGACGCG
>DATEHJ010000407.1:0-4540 GCA_035279645.1 Gemmatimonadaceae bacterium | reverse complement strand
CGGGGTGGGATTCGAATCCACGGTACGCTATGAACGTACACAAGCTTTCCAGGCGTGTGAGGTGCATCGTTAGGTAGGCGCTCTCACCGCATTTTCACTCTGGCTGACGCCGCAATCCGCCGCGCAAGCCGCAGTCCGCACCGTGGTTGTCCTGCCCGGACTGGCACCACAACTGGCACCAAAGCGCCTCTTGCTCGATGTTGGGCCATCCCCCTGCCGACCGTAACAGCCGTCACACAGTAGCACAGCCTTCCGCCTGGCCGTTTTGGGTAATGGCCGACGATGTTGGACGTAGCGCAGTAAACGGTGCCGTTACGCATCAACCGCAGCGCGAGCAGCAGTCGGTGCGCGACGCTGAAGATGGCCGTATTGGCACCGATGCCGAGGGCGAGCGTCGCGAGCGCAGTGGCGGTGAACGCACTCGACTTCCGCGATTGCCGCAGCGTGAACCGAATGTCTTGCGAGAGCCCGTCGAGCGATTCCGCTACTCTGATCAAACGAACCTGGCTGGTGGCTCGTCGCGGCGAGTAGGACTGATACTCCCTGGTGTCGCCAAATCGGCGGCGCGCCTCGGCTTGTGCTTCTTGCTCGTTCATGCCGCGGCGCGCAGCTCCGAAGCACGCATCGCGAGATGGAACTGCATCTCTTCATCCGCGGACAATACGGTCACGTGTTGCCGGCAGACGAAAGAGTCGGCGAACGCCGTTCGGAAGTTGCATCAGTCGGCTCTCAACGCCCGCGCCGGATCGATCAACGTCGCACGACGCGCGGGCACGTACGCGGCGACGAGCGCCACGGTGAACAGCAACACCGCCACGGCGAGCAGTGTCAGCGGATCGATGGGGCTAACCTCGAAGAGCATGCTTCGCATCAATCGCGACGCGCCGGCGGCAACGATCAAGCCGGCACACGCGCCGGCACCAGCCAACGCCACCGTGCGACCGAGCACCATGTGCCGCAGGTTTCGTGGAGTCGCGCCGAGGGCGATTCGAATGCCAAGCTCGCGCGTCTGCTGGTTGACCGCGGCTGCCGTTAGGCCGTAGAGGCCGACTGCCGCGAGGAGGAGCGCCGCGCCCGCAAACAATGCGAGCAGCAGCGTCTGGAACCTCGGCGCCGCGAGCTGAGGAGCGATGAGCTGATCCATCGATTGAGCATTTATGAGCGTCGCGCCAACGCCGGCGTCAACAGTCGCCTCTAGCATCGCCCGAAACGATTGCTCCGGTGCGCCGCGCGTCCGCACCACGAAATATCCCTGAGCGAGAACCTGACGATACGGTCTGAACACCGTCGGTGTCGCTTGGCGGTACTCGCGGAAGTGGAGATCGGGCACGAGTCCGATCACCGTGATGAGCGAATCGCGGTTCTGGCTAGACTGGTAGAATCGCTGTCCAAGCGGATCCTCATGCGGCCACATCACATGGGCGACGCCCTCGCTGATCACGGCGACCTTGGGCGTGCCCTCGCGATCAGCATCCGTGAATCCGCGTCCACGGAGAATGGGCATGTCGAGCGTTCGAAAGAACTCGGCGCCGACGAGATCGAGGCCGAACCAGGGGCTCGCCTTTTCCTCCGCCTCCGACTCGTGTTCGCGAACGATCTTCGCCATCCACACATTCGACCCAAGAAACGGCGGCGCTACGGACGGCGAGACGCTCACCACCTGTGGCAACGATCGCAACTGCGCCATCACGCGGTCGTGCGCGTTGTAGTTCGACACCTCCTCGCAGCGCTCCCAGCGCGCGCTGTCGGCGGCGGTAAGCGTCGCGCGATGAGGTTGACAGTCCGCGATCATCTTCACCCATGGGAACGATACGTTCAGGAAGGAGAGGTGCTCCGTGGAGTAGCCGGTGTTCAGTGTCGTCAGGCGCTCGAGGCTACGGATCAACAGCCCGGCGCCGGCGGCGACGATAACCGCAAGTGCGATCTGTGCCGTGACCAACACGGTGCGAAGCTGCACCACGCCTCGGCTCGCCGTTCCCAACCGCCCGCCCGCGCGCAGCGGTGACGACAGATCGAATCGCAGCGCGCCGAGGGATGGAACGAGGCCGAAAACGATCACCGTCAGCAGCGTCACGCTGGCGGCAATGGCTAGGGGCCATCCTGCGACCGCGACCAGATCGAGACGGGGCAGCCCCGCGGGCGCCAAGCTAACGAGCGCGGCGACGAAGAGTCGAGCGCAGACGATGCCGACCAAGCCGGCGGCGACGGCGAGGAGAACGCACTCGACGATCAGATGCCTAACGAGATCGCCGATGCTCGCGCCGATCGCACGGCGGATCGCCATCTCGCGCATGCGGCCGGCGGCGCGCAGTAGCATGAGATTGCCGACGTTGGTGCAGGCGATGAGCATGAGGAGGCCCACCGCGGCGGCGAGGATCACGAGCACGGGGCGCGCGTCGCCGACAACCATTTGCTCGAGGGTATGCACCTGGGCGCGGAGCGAGTGCGAGCCACTCCAGCTGACGACGTCGGGATCACGATCGAGGAATTGGAAGAATTCATCGCGCGCCGACGCGACAGTGGCGCCCGGCGCGAGACGTCCAACGACGTCGAGACTTCCATAGAGATAGCCGATCCAGCACTCCACGCCCTGCGGATAGTCGAGCCCCGGCGGCGCAACGCCGACGACGACTACGTTCATGTCTGTCTTCGGCTCGTGCAGGTGTCGTCCGAGCACGGCGGAGTCGCCGCCGAACGCACGTAGCCATGCGCCGTAGCTGAGAACGACGGGGTACGTGCGCTTTGGCGCCGACCACTCGAAGTCGACGACTTCGTCCGGGTGAAAGACCCTTCCGAGCGCCGGGCGCACGTTCAGCACATCGAAGAAATTGCCGGTGACCTGGGCTTCCTTGAGGCTGATCGTGCGATCGCCATCCGTCAAATTCGCCCTGAGCACACGCCAATGGCCGAAGGCCGCGACACTGCTCAACATCCGCGTTTCCGCCCGGAAGCGCCGAAGCTGTGCGGGAACGATCGAGACCTCGGTTGCCGCGCCTTCTGCCCGCCCGGACAGCTCCACGACCCGATTCTGCTCCGGAATCGGCATCGCGTGCAACAGCACCGATTGAAAGACTGTAAACGTCGCCGTCGTCATCCCGATGCCTAGGCCGAGGATCAGGATGACCGCGCCGCTGAAGATCGCGTCACGGCGAAGGCCGCGGAGTGTCAGTCGCGCATCAATTAGAATCCGCTCGGCGCGTTCAGCCCACGCTTTCGGCCCGTACCATCGGAGATTGATCGCCGTTCGCCGCGCTTCATACGCGCGATACTCCTGCGGGTCGCCGAAACGGCGCGCGGCCTCGGCTCGAGCCTCGGCTTCGCTCATGCCGAACGAGCGAAGCTCGGTGACGCGCATTTCGAAATGGAAACTGATCTCGTCGTCTGTCTCGCGCTGCTCGCGGCGAGGCGTCGACGGAAGCCGGAACAACCTCCGGATGCCGCGTGGGAGCTTAGTTGAAAAGTCTCGCATCGCTCGTCACGCCGTCTCGATCACGCCAGTCACCGCGGCGACGTATCGCTTCCACGTCGCTGTTTCGGCACGGAGTAGCTGCCGGCCGCGGGGCGTGAGCGAGTAATACTTGGCGCGGCGGTTGTTGTCCGAGACTCCCCACTCGGTCGCGATGGCGCCGGCATCCTCGAGACGATGCAGTGCCTTGTAGAGCGCCGAATCGAGAATCTCGAGCTCACCCTTCGTTGCTTGCTCGATCCATTTGGTGATTCCGTAGCCATGCATCGGTCCCCACGACAGCGTTTTCAGGACCAACAGATCGAGCGTCCCATGCAAGAGATCGTTCGTCTCGCGAGGCATGCTCCTCTACCCACTAGGTTAGTGGAGAAACTGCATTCGCGACTTGACGTGTCAAGGGCGACCGCCGGGCGGTCTCGTGCTTGGCGTCGCCACTCGTGCGGAAGGCGGCAGGTCGCGCGTGCACCAAGACGATGATGGGCTAAGTCCGCCTTCGGCATCAGTACCTGACGAAGCCCTCGCGCCAACGTCGAATTCCCAGTCTGAACGAGAATAACGGGTTAGCAAGCTCTCATCCAGCGCAAGACGAGAAGCCACGGGTCAACGCCCATGACTTTCTAACTCGAGCCTTGGTAAACGCCTGACTAGGTCAACGCAACCGCAGTCTTGGTGTGGACGTGCGGGTGGCTCGAATTCAGGCGTTCCCGCTGGCGAGTTCGAGGCGTGTCCACCAATCGAGTACGACGGCCCTCGGCGATTCCTCAGCAATCTTCTGAACGAAGTCTTCGAAGTTGGTTGTGAGCATCGTTCCCTCGTCCGCGTTGGTGGTATTCAGCGAATCCTAGCACGTCGGACGAGTCTATTGTGCATTAACACTGCCCCAAGGGAGCCTTAACCTTCGCCATCTGGCAAGCCGGAGTTCTCGCCGGCAGATTCGGCCGTGAGAGACTCACTCAACACACTCTTTATTTAGGACCAAGGAGTAAGACAACGCGGTACACACGTCATCTTCTGACAGCAAGTCTCGCTATCGCCACTGCAGCGGCGGCTGCACGGTGGAACTCGGAGGTCGCG
>DATEHJ010000406.1:0-5378 GCA_035279645.1 Gemmatimonadaceae bacterium | reverse complement strand
CGGGCGCGCGAGCGCTCGACAGAACCCGGCTTATAGGCCACGCATGCGTGGCGCGTGTCGAGTTGAGCGTAGCGAGGCGTTGTCTGACACTCAAAGCCAAGCGCGCCACGCGGCACGCGCCACGCACCACGACTAGTCAAGCAGTCGCAGCGGCATAACGAGACACAGATAGACCGCCGGATCTGACCAGCCTTCGGGCTCGAGTGTCGCCGCGCGCTCCGGGGCTTTGAACGTCAGCTTCACTTCCTCGGTCGGGATATACCGCAAAATCTCGAGTAGGTAATTCGCGTTGAAACCGATGTCGAGTGGATCGCCGGTGTAGCGAATCGGGAGCTCGTCGGTCGCTTCGCCGAGGTCGGGCGTCTGCACGCTGAATCGCATTAGCGCCGCATTCAGCGAGAGCCGGATGCGATGCGTTTGATCCGATGCGATGACGGACATGCGGCGTAAGGCACTCGTCAACGCCGCGCGATCGGCGACGGCAATGCGATTGTTGTCGCGCGGGATAACTGAATCGTACGGCGGGTACGGTCCCTCGATGAGTCGCGTAAAGACGGACGTGAAGGGAGAGCGGAAGCCGAGGTGATTCTCTCCGCGCGCGATCTCGAGCTCCTCATCTTCGGGGAAGAGGCGACGCACCTGCTCGAGCGCCTTTGGTGGAACGATCAGATCACTCGCCGGTGCTCCCGCAGTCTTGATTGGCAGCTCCATCTTCGCGAGACGATGACCGTTCGTCGCCACCATACGCATCATGTCCGGGCGCAACTCCCACAGCACGCCATTCAAAATCGGTCTGCTCTCTTCGGTCGACACCGCGAACGACGTGTGCGAGATGAGTTTTTGTAACTCCCCCGAGCGAACGCGCCAACTCTCGTTGAAGCGAACCGCGGGGAACGATGGAAACTCATCACGCGGGAGACCGAGGATCTTGAAGTGCGATCGACCGCAATCGAGTGTGACACGCTGCTCGCCGGCGGCAGCGATCTTCACCGGTGACGGCGGCAGCTCGCGTGCGATCTCGCTCAGTTTCTTCGCGGGAATCGTGATCGCGCCTGCCGTCTCGACGTCGGCGGCGACTTCCGTGCTCACCGCGATGTCGAGATCAGTGCCGGAGAGACGTATGCCTTTCTCGGTCGTCTCCACGAGAATGTTGGCGAGAACGGGAAGCGTTGTCTTCGCCGGAATCGTGGCCGTGACCGCGGTAAGACCTTCCTGCAACTTTTCTCGGGAGATCGTAAACCGCATTACCGCTCCTCTGATGTGCAAATCCTTCGGAACTGCTCTACTTCCGAAAGAAGAGAGATATCCTAGCAGTATTAGTAGAGATGTGGAGCATGTGGAAATCGGCTGCAACTTACATCATCCCAACCGCTTCGCATATAGGCGAGGTGTGTGAACATCTTCTCGCCGTCTGGATGATCACGGAACGATGGGGAAGACCCGCGCCTCATTGTGGACGGGCGCGTCTTTTCCCCATCATGTCCGCAACTTTTCCAACGCCGAATGGAGCCGCTTCACGCGCTCCCCGAAGCTCGGATCTTCGGCGGCCATCTCTCCAACTCGCTCGAGGCTGTGGATCACCGTCGAGTGATCCCTGCCGCCGAACGTCGTTCCGATCTCCACCAACTGCATTCCGAGCAGCTCGCGCATGAGATACATCGCGACCTGACGCGGGACCGTTAGCGTCTTCGTTCGCGTCTTGGAGCGGAGACCCTCCGCCGTGACGCCCCATTCGCGAGCAACTGCGTCCTGAATCGTCTGAGTGCTGAGCGACGAACCGGCGCCCCCGCCCACCTCGCCGCCGCGCAGCTTGTCGCGCAGCGCCTCACGAGCGAGATCGACGGTGATCTCGCGGTGCTTGAGGGAAGCGTAGGCGAGCAGCTTGATGATCGAGCCCTCCAGCTCACGGACATTCGACCGGACGTTCTCGGCGATGAACCGGATGACGTCCTCTGGCATTGTTGTCTCGAGGTGGTCGAGCTCAGCCTTCTGCCGCAGAATCGCGATGCGATGCTCGAGGTCGGGAAGCTCGACGTCCGCGACCATGCCCCATTGGAATCTGCTGACGAGGCGCGCCTCGAGTCCTGGAATCTCCGACGGCGGCCGATCGCTGGTGAGCACGATCTGACGCCCCGCTTCGTAAAGCGCGTTGAAGGTGTGAAAGAACTCCTCCTGCGTTGCTTCCTTGCCCTTTAGAAACTGCACATCGTCGACGAGGAGGAGGTCAGTCTCGCGAAAGCGTCGACGGAACTGGTGAGTGGTGCGGTTCTGAATCGAACCGACCAGCTCGTTCGTGAACTGCTCGGTACCGATGAACGTGATGCGCGTGTCTGGCTTTCTCGCGAGAAGCTCGTGCGCAATGGCTTGCATGAGATGCGTCTTGCCGACGCCCGTGTCGCCGTAGATGAATAGCGGGTTGTAAACTCGCGCCGGCGCTTGGGCTACGGCATGCGCCGCTGCCGCGGCGAGCTCATTCGACTTTCCAATGACAAAGTATCGGAAGGTATAGCGTTCACTGAGAGGTGGCGTGTAGCTGCCACGATCCTGTCCCGAGCCGGGTTCTCGTTGCGGCGGCGGCGGCGCGACGAAGAGATCCATCTGCGGGCGCGCCTTCCGCTCCTCGTTGACGCGAAAGACCACGGCCAAAGGATGGCCGAGTGCTACCGGGGCCAAGCTCGCCAGCAAGTCAGCGTGCTTCGACTCGTTCCAGTCGGCGGCGAACTGGTCGGGTGCGCCAACGTAAATCGTCCCCCCGTCGATCGACAGCGGCTCCGTTGGTTCGAGCCACGTTCGAAACGTCTGATCGGGCAACTCCTGGCGCGCGCGCTCGAGGAGGCGCGACCAGGTTTCCTGCGGGGTCAGGCTCATGGCGGGGGGATGTGGAAAACTCGAGGGGGCAGCGAAGCTAGACCCGCCAAAGTGAAATTGCAATTGCTTCATATCAGCACGGCGTGTGTATCGCCGAAGGCGATACACACGCCTTGACCCAATGTCGCTGTGCCAGATACGTTTACCGGTCTGCAACAGAAACACTACGATCGCACCTTGGAGTAGCACATGGGCAAGCCCACGTATCGTCCCCGTAACAAGCGGCGCATTCGCACTCACGGATTCCGTGAGCGCATGTCAACGAAGTGGGGACGCGAAGTTCTCAGTCGTCGGCGCAAGAAGGGGCGAAAGCGCCTCACCGTTCAACTGCCCTCGAAGTACGCGGGCGCCTGATCCGTCGACGCGCGAAGATCACGGCTTCACACGGCGCCAGCGGCTCACCCGCGGCGCCGACTTGCAAGCCACGACACGTGACGGAAAGCGAATACGCACGGCGTTTCTCGACGTTCGCGTCGTCCTCACGCCACGTCAGCACAGTCGGGTCGGGTTCGTCGTTCCGAAGCACGGTCGTTCAGCGGTCCGTCGCAATCGCCTCAAACGCAGTCTGCGAGAGCTGACGCGACTCACGATACTCGGCGCGCTGCGCGCGTCGGAAGCAGGGTCAGGAATGGACATCGTTATGCGCGCGCTGCCGGCAGCCTACGCGGCCTCCTTCGAGACGCTGCGCGCGGAGGTCGAATCGCTCCGCGCACGGCTCGCACGGCTTGGCGCGGCGCCGCAAGATCGGTCCGCCGCTCCATAGCGCGGCTTTCGATGCGCACACTCTGCATTCTCGCCATTCGCGGCTACCAGGTGAGCCTCGGGCAGCTGCTCCCGCCGTCGTGTCGTTATTTTCCGAGTTGCTCCGCGTACGCGATCGAGGCGATCGAGAAGCATGGCGCGGCGCGCGGATCGTGGTTAGCGGTTCGCCGAATTGCGCGTTGCCACCCTTTCCGTCCAGGCGGGTATGACCCCGTCCCATAGCGGTATCACAAGAGGCATTTGCCTGCATGGATAGACGCACGCTCCTAGCGCTGTTCCTCACGGCGATCGTGATCGTTTTCACGCCGATTCTGCTGCGCCGACTCGGCGTCGGGCGTCAACTGCCGGCGAGCGCACCGGGGGACACTTCGGCAACGGTGGCGAATCAAGCGCCGGCGTCCGCGCCGCCTGCGGCCGTTGAGGCACCGATTCCGGGAACCGTCGCGGCAACGCCAACACCGCCGCGCAAACAGGGCGACACGACGAGCGTCGACTTCGCCAAGACGCAGTACACCTTTGCCATATCCGGCGCTGCCCCGCAAGCCGTTTCGCTCAGCGCGTATCGCAATCTCGGCGCGAGCTCGAAAACGCAGCCGAAGGCGACATTGCTGGGGGGGAAGCCAGGGATAGCACCACCGCTGCTGCGATACCGAATTGTGCGCGGCGCGGACACGGTCGCGCTCGACACGGTCGCATTCACCGCCGAACGGAGCAACGACGCGATCACGTTTCGGAGTCACGGCCAATCGCCGGTGACCGTTCGTTATCAGTTCACTAATGACGGCTATCTGACGCACGTCAGCGGTCAGGTGGGTAGCGCAGCGACTCAGCTGCTGATCGACCTTCCGGTGACGCTGCGCTCGCAAGAGACCGACTCGCTCGACGACGAACGACACCTGGCGTACGCGTACAAGCTCGAGCGAGAAGACGTGAAGAGCGTCGCTTTCACGAAACTCGACACGGCATTCGTGCGGACGGACAGCGGACCGATGACGTGGGTCGCGGTGCGCAACAAGTATTTCCTCGTCGCGCTCGTCGCGCCGTCGCCGGCAACGTCCTTCCTTGCCGTGCGCATGCAGGGCGGGGCGCGCTTGCCCGAGAAAGTCGCGCCGACGGCGCGCGCGACGGCCATTCAACCGGTTCGCGACGGTCGGTTCGGATTCGACCTGTACGCCGGGCCGCAGTCGTGGTCGCAGCTGCGCATCGTCGGCCACGAATTAGAGAACGCGAACCCGTACGGCGGCTGGCTCCCCGGCGTTCAGCCGTTCGCCGCGATTTGCCTGCGGGTGCTGCTCTGGATTCGCCAAACGCTCAACGTGTCTTACGGCTGGGTGCTGATCATCTTCGGCATCGCCGTGCGCGTGCTTCTCTGGCCGTTGAATCAGAGCGCGATGCGCTCGAGCCTCAAGATGCAGCGGCTGCAGCCCGAGCTCGCCGAAGTACAGAAAAAGTACAAGAACGAGCCGGAGAAGCAGCGCGAAGCGCTGGTGAAGCTCTATCAACAGCACGGCATGAGCCCTTTCAGCCCGATCATGGGTTGTTTGCCGGCGCTGCTACCGATGCCCGTGCTCTTCGCGCTCTTCTTCGTGTTTCAGAACACGATCGAATTTCGCGGCGTGAGCTTCCTCTGGCTGCCCGACATCTCGCTGCACGACCCGTTCTACATCATGCCGGTCATCATGGGCCTAACGATGCTCTTGTTGTCGTGGATCGGCATGCGCGCCGCGCCGCCGAATCCGCAGACGAAG
>DATEHJ010000405.1:0-9957 GCA_035279645.1 Gemmatimonadaceae bacterium | reverse complement strand
GCCCGAATTACCTCTGCCCCCGCTGTCCGGGCTGCGTCGTCAACTACGCGACTGGTAGAGAGATTAGTGACCACCCGACCAGGACGATGACGCAGGACAAGCTGAGCGGCTAGCGCCAGTGTGTAGTCCTCCCCAATCGCCCGTCCCTGATCCGAAACGAGGGCCAAACGATCGACATCAGGATCGACCGCAAAGCCCACCGCCGCACCGCTCTCGAGCACGAGACGTTCCAGCTCGCCAAGATTCTCGGCCACCGGCTCCGGAGGCCGGGGGAATCGCCCGTCGGGCTCCAGATTGATGGCCACTACCTCGCATCCAAGCCTCTCCAGCAACGCCGGCATGATCACCTTGCCGGCTCCGCGGACGCAGTCCAGGGCGACCTTGAATCGCCTCGCCCTGATCCTCATCACGTCCAGGTAGGGAATCGAAAGGACACGTTCCAGATGTCGCTCAACCGCACGGTCGTCCGCGGTCACCTGACCCAGTCGATCCCACGTAGCGCGCGGAATGCCTCGATCGATCAGGGCTCTCATTTCGGCTCCCTCGCTGGCCTCGAGAAAAAGCCCCGACGCGCCAATGAATTTGAGGGCGTTCCACTCGATCGGATTGTGACTCGCTGAGATCATCAGCCCACCAGACGCATGGTGGTCTTCCACCGCGAGCTGGCAGGTGGGGGTCGTCGTCAGGCCGACGTCGATCACCGAGCAGCCGACGGACTGCAAAGCGGAGATGACTACGCGATGAAACATCGGCCCTGACACCCTGCTGTCACGGCCGACCACGATGCGGCCATCTGCATTCGGCTGGCTCGACGCCCACGCTCCGAATCCCGCCGCAAAACGTGCGACAACCTCGGGCGTCAGCGCCTCGCCGACGCGACCCCGAATTCCCGACACACTCACCATCAATCCATCGTTCGACATGAGCGAAAGGAAGAAGTGGTCGGAAAGTAACGCTGGGCAGCCGTCGCGCGTCGATTGCCAGAGTCTTACTGCCCCCGTCCCCGCCGAATGACTGCCTCTCAGCCCACCATCTCTCCTTCGTCGCTTCGAGCCGCGACCGGGGTGCCATTTCGTATCAAGATGGCCGGGATCAGCGCGGCAGCGGTGATCGTGACGCTCGCGGTGGTTCTGATTCCGGTCTACGTGATGAGCAAGGACCTGCTGACGCAGGTCCTCGGCGAACAAGTGACCGCGGTGACTCGCAGCACCAGTGTCGCGCTGTCAGGAGACTCACTCGATCTCATCGCCGAACGCGGCGGTCAGAACACCAACGCGTATCGAACCGCGCGGGCCATGCTGCAACGCATGTGGCTGGCGAACGGCGGAAGCCTCACTGATCTGCTCAACGGCGTTGCCGTAGTACGCGCCGATTCCGCCGGTCGGTTTCAGTACCTCGTGCATTCGACCTGGCAGCCGGGTCAGGCGCAATTCATCGCGCGATGGCAGCCGCCACTCGGTCTTCTGGATAGTCTGCACGCGGGACGCGGCGGCGTCACCGAGATCTATGACGCGAACGGAACCAAAGTGCTGACCGCAGCGGCGCCGGTTCGTCGTGCGGACGGAGGCGTCTCTGGGTTCGTCGTCACGACGCTCGGCGCATCGGCGCTCTTCTTCGACGTGTCGCGACAACTCCAGAGCTACATCGCCTTTCCACTGATCGCGTTCGCGATCGCGGTCATCATCGCCTATTGGGGCGCGGCTCGCCTAACGGGTGGCATCGTCTCTATCGCTCAGCACGCGGATGCGGTCGCGTCGGGCACACTTCGGCATGACCTCGAGTTCGCGTCGGGCGACGAGGTTGGCGCCCTCGCCGATTCATTTCGCCGCATGAGCACCGGTTTGCGCGCACTGCTCCTCGAGATCGAAACGGGCGCCTCCGAAGTTGCGGCGACCGCCGAGCAGCTCGCTGCCGGCGCGCAACAGATGACCGCGTCCACCGATCAGGTCGCAGGCGCAGCGCACTCGATTGCCCAGTCGGCGACGGTGCAGACGAAGGGCATCAACACCGCCGTCGATGCGTCGACGCGGGTTGCCGATCGCGCCTTCGCCGTCGCTGGACACGCCCGAAGCGCGCAGTCCGCGGCTGACGTCGTCGCCCGATCGGCGCAGCGCGGCGTTTCGGCCGCGGATCAGGCTCTCGAGAGCATGAGCGCGATTGCGCGCGTGACGAAGGAGGCGGTGCCGGCGGTCAACGAGCTGGGCGAAAAATCGCAGCGCATCGGTAAGATCACGGACGCAATCGGCGCCATTGCGCGACAGACCAACCTGCTCGCGCTCAACGCCGCGATCGAAGCATCCCGCGCCGGAGAACACGGAAAGGGCTTCGCTGTCGTCGCGGACGAAGTGCGCAAGCTCGCCGGTGAGAGCGCTCGTGCCCTCGATACCATTCGCAAGCTCGCGACGGAGATCCGGAATGCCGCTATCCGGACCGAAGAGCATATCGGTCAAGTGAGCGATCGCGTCGCCGAGGGTGAGTCCGTCATTCGTGCGTCCTCCGTCGCACTGGGGCAGATCTCACGCGAGATCGAGGCGAGTCGCAGCGCGGTGGACCTCATCGTCGCGTCGGCGGACGCGCAGCGCGAGGAGGCCGCCGCGCTCGCGAAGGAGATCGAGAGCATTGCCGTGGTCGCCGAACAGAATGCCGCGACGTCCGAAGAGGTGAGCGCCGTCGTTCAACAGCAGACCGCGTCGATGACGGCCGTGGCATCGTCGAGCCAACACCTTGCCGCGATTGCCGAGCGGCTGAAGGGCTCGATGACGCAGTTCAATCTCTAGGGATAGGGTCCAGAGGTTAGGGGCATCGGGACGCGATGAGGGTTCTCTCACGCCTTGCTGGCACTCTGACGATCTTGGCTTCCGTCGGCTGTGGAAGCGCATCCGGCATTAGTGATCGCATTGCCGGACATCGCGCTTCGCCATTCTCGCTGTTCGGGCGCGATGACATGCGAGCCGGACTGCGCTTCGATGTACTCCGCGACGCGGCAAAGAAGGAGTCAGTGAAGCAGTATGAATGCGTCGCGCTGTGGGTAAAGGCACAACGTTGTTCGGTGCCTATCGAGTCGGGGATGCTCACCGCGATCGTCGACAGCGCAGGTCGAGTGATACGGCTGCTGGCGTCGACGGATCCGATCCTGCGCAGCGGTATCAATGTCCACGGGCAGCTCATCTTTCGAGACGTGGTCCGCGATACGCGCGCCGCCTGGGACTCAGTGGGCATCGTGCAGCGCGACGACGGTGATCCCTTGGCGCCACAACTCCGTTGGATCGACAAAGGTAAGCGCTGGGGAAGCTCGCTGTGGTACTCGAGCTTGCACCGCGCCAACGTTCCCCACTCGTCAGGCGCCGCAACTGACGCCGAGCTGGCGATGACGCTGCCGGAGAGTCTGGGCGTCACCGACCTGCCGGCGTACGCCTTGTTCGCGCAGCTGCGTCCCGTTCCGGCGCCACCGCCGGCGCCGGCGCGGCGCCGTAGCGCGCCGCCGCGTCCTCCGACACCGGAAGAAATCCTAACGATGCTCCGATCTGATCTCCGCGCGGTCACGATCGCCGAGGAAACCGCCATTCATCGATCGGGAGAGTACGAGACACAGCTCGAGCCCCTGCACCTAACGCCGAGCGATGGCGTCCGCCTCCAACTCGTCAACGCCACGAGCGAGGGCTGGAGCGCGACCGCGAGTCATCCGAGCCTTCCCGGGTTGACGTGCGTCGTCTTTGCCGGTGACCTTGCTGCGCCCCCTGCGACGGCAAAACAGGGCCGACGCGGCCCTCCCGGCGAGATCGTCTGCGATCGATTGTAGGCCGATCTCGCGTCGTCAGTCGCGGACGAGCGTAGGACTCATTTCGGCGCGCGCAATGGGCGCGCCGCCAGTCACAGCCGCGAACTGGTCGGTCGTCCGAGGAAGGAGAGAGAGATCGCCGCATCGGAGCGCATCTTCGACGGCGCGGACGACCTGCTCGTCGAATTGCGTGCCTGCATTGCGTCGCAGCTCGTCGAGCGCTTCCTCGAGCGTCATTTCTTTCCCACGATAGGGGCGCCCGCTCGTCATCGCATCGATGGCATCCGCTACGGCGACGATTCTGGCTTCGATCGGAATCGCATTCCCACGAAGCCCGTCAGGGACGCCCCGTCCGTCGATTCGTTCGTGGTGCGAGCGCACGATGTTGAGAGCGACGGGTGCATCGCCTAACAGCGGCGCGAGCACTCGCCACCCAACGAGCGGATGTATCATGATATGCTCATACTCCTCGTCGGTCAGCTGCTCCGTCTTGTTCAGCACCGCTTCACGGACGCCAATCTTGCCGATGTCGTGCACGTGTCCACCAAGCTCGATTTGACGCACGACGTCGTCGTCGAGCTCGAGCATCCGCGCGAGGATCGATGAGTATTGACTCACGCGCACGGAGTGACCGCGCGTATATGGGTCCTTCAGCTCGAGTGCCTCCGCGAGAGCCTGAACACCGGCAAGGAACATCTGCTCGAGCCGACTCGCCTGCGCCTCGACCCGCTCTCGGAGCCGCCGCTGATACTCGCGATTTTCGAGAATGAGTCGTCGTCGGTCCATCGCCTGACTGACGCGAGCACGGACCTCTTCGAGATGAAAGGGTTTGGTGAGATAGTCCATCGCGCCGTTCGAGAGACAATTCACCGCCGCCTGCACGTCGGGAACCGCGGTAATCATCACCACCGCGACGTCCGGATGGTGCGCTCGCACGTGGCGCAGGAGATCCATCCCGTCGAGACGAGGCATTCGCAAATCGGTGAGCACGAGCGAGAACGGATACCGTCTCAGCTGCTCAAGCGCCTCTACTCCGTTCGCCGCCTCGACGCAGTTGAATCCGTCTCGGCGCATGATGTGCGTCAAAACCTGACGCAGGCGCGGTTCGTCATCGACGATGAGACAGTAGGGCGCGTGGACGATCGCCGCGGCAGCGCTCATGGCTCGTTTGCGGCCGTCGTCGGGACTATCTTCAAATCGACTCTCAGCGAACGAGCTTCCCCATGACTCGCGTCTTCGACGAGGACCTTACCCCCGGCTTCGGCACGCGCGCCATTCACGCCGGTCAGCGACCGGAGCCGCTTGCCGGCGCCATCATGACGCCCGTGTACCTCACGTCGACGTACGTGCAAGACGCGTTGGGCGAGCATAAAGGCTATGAGTACGCCCGCGGGAAGAACCCGACGCGGGAGGCGTTCGAGCGAAACGTCGCTGCCCTCGAGGGCGGCCGGCACGGGTTCGCCTTCTCCAGCGGAATGGGTTGTCTCGATTCGATCATGAAGTTGTTCCGGTCCGGCGATCATGTGATCTGCGCCGAGAACGTGTATGGCGGGACGTTTCGCCTCTTTGATCGCGTGCTTCAGCACTTTGGGCTGTCCTTCACCTACGTGGATACGCGGGATGCCCAACGAGTGGCCGACGCCGCTCGCCCAAACACCCGAGCGATTCTCGTCGAGACACCGACCAATCCGCTGATGCGGATCACGGATCTGGCCGCTGTTTCCTCTGTCGCGCGGAAAGCGGGAGCTCTGTTCATCGTCGACAACACCTTCGCTTCACCGTATTTCCAGCGTCCGTTCCAATTCGGCGCTGATCTCGTGTACCACTCGACGACCAAGTACCTGAATGGGCACAGCGACATGATCGGGGGCGTAGCGGTGGTGACCGACGATGAGCTGGCCGCGAAGCTTCAGTTCATCCAGAATGCGGCCGGCGCCGTCCCGGGGCCCTTTGACGCCTGGCTCGCCCTGCGGGGCACCAAAACGTTGCACCTGCGCATGCGACAACACGACGCGAACGGTCGTCGAATCGCCGACTGGCTGGTCGAGCAGGTGGGTTCGGAGCGGGTCTACTACGCCGGCCTTCCCTCGCACCCTCAGCACGAGCTGGCGAAGCGTCAGATGAGCGGCTTCGGTGGAATGATCAGTATCGAGTTGGGGAGCCGCGAGCGCGCCGCTCACCTCCTCGGGCGGGTCAAAGTGTTCTCCCTTGCCGAGTCGTTGGGAGGTGTCGAATCTTTGATCAGCCAGCCGGCATCGATGACGCACGCTTCGGTGCCGCCCGAGATGCGGGCGAAGCTCGGAATCACCGAGGGTCTGGTCCGTCTGTCATGCGGCGTGGAGGACGTGGAGGATCTGCTGGCGGATCTCGAGCGTGGCTTCGAATCGATGCCGTCGCTGAAATCGAGCTCGGCCCGCGAGCAGGTCGCCGCCGACTAGAAATGCCGACACTCGCGCACGTCTCGGCTCGTAGGGCTTCTGGTCTTTCCCTAGCCCTTAGGCCCTAGTCTCTAGCCCCTTTTTCGACATGCCTCGCGTCAACCTTACGCAGATCTCCTCTCGCGCCTGGGAGCACCCGGCCGACCGTGCCGCGCTCAATACCCTGCGCGCCATTCCCGGCTTCGACGAAGTGGTGCGCAAGGTCGCGGGCTTCTTCGGCGAGCGCGGGATCCGCCAGCTCTTCCTGGCGAACGCGGTTCGTGTGAGTCCGCGACAACGCCCCCGTCTCAACCAGATCTACACCGAGGTGCTCGAGACCCTCGATTGGCCGACGCGGCCGCAGCTCTACATCACGCAGACGCCGTTCGTGAACGCGGGCGCCGTCGGCTTCGAGGACCCGTTCATCATCATGAACTCGGGCACCATCGACACGCTCAACGAGGAAGAGCAACGTTTCATACTTGCTCATGAGCTGGGCCACATCATGAGTGGTCACGTCACGTACGTGACGATCGCGATCATCCTCCTCAACTTCGGCGTCAACAATCTGCCCTTCCTCGCCGGAATCGCGCTCCTGCCGATTCAGCTCGCGCTCTTCGAGTGGTACCGCAAGAGCGAGCTATCCTGCGATCGCGCCGGGTTGCTAGGCGTCCAGGACCTCAACGTCGCCATGGGCACGTTCATGCGGCTCGCGGGCGGCAAGCCGGGCAACGACGACGTGAGCCTCGAGGAGTTCATGACGCAGGCCGAAGAGTACGAGACCGGCGGCGGCGCCTGGGACACAGTTTTGAAGTTGCTCAACACGGCATTCCGGTCGCATCCGTTCAACACGGTGCGGGCGTCGGAACTGCTCAAGTGGCAGCGTAGCGGCCAGTACGACAAGATCATCGCCGGCGATTATCTGCGCCGCGGCGACGAGGGCAACCAGCCGCTGAGCGAGGATTACGTCGACGCCGCCGGCTACTACGGCGCCAAGACTCGGGAGACCTTCCAGCAGTTCGGCGACGCATTCAGTCGTGCCCGCGACGCCTTCAACAACGCCTTTAAGCCGAAATAAGTGCGAGTTCTGATTGTCGGGGGTGGTGGGCGCGAGCACGCCCTGGCGTGGCGCTTCAAGAAAGACGATCCCGCGGTCACGCTCTACGCCGCCCCTGGCAATCCTGGCATCGCCGAGCTGGCGACCTGCCTCCCCATCTCCGCCACCGAGTTCGACGATCTCATCGCCTTCGCACGGCGTGAACGCATCGATCTGACGGTCGTTGGCCCTGAGTCGCCCCTGGCCGCCGGCATCGTCGATCGATTCCGCGCCGAGGGCTTGCCGATCTTCGGCCCCACTCGTCAGGCGGCGCAGATCGAGACATCGAAGTCATTCGCGAAGCAGCTCATGCTCGACGCCGGTGTCCCGACGGCACGCGCGCTGACCTGTACCGATGTCTCGCGCGCCCGGGGTGCCGCGCGCGAGCTCGGCGCGCCCGTCGTCATCAAGGCCTCGGGCCTGGCGGCGGGAAAGGGTGTTATCGTTTGCGAAACAATGGAGGCCGCGGATCGAGCAATCGATGCGCTGCTCGTCGCGCGGACCTTTGGCGTCGCCGGCAGCGAGGTTCTCGTCGAGGAGTTCATGGAGGGCGAAGAAGTCTCGCTCTTCGCGATCACGAATGGCGAGTGGCTGCTGCCGATGGTGCCCGCCCAGGACCACAAGCGATTGCTTGCCGACGATCTCGGACCGAACACCGGCGGTATGGGCGCGTATGCGCCGGTCTCGGCGCTCCGCACGGACGAAGTGCATGAGATCGTGAACACCATTCTGCGGCCGACGATCGACGCCTTGCGGACGCACGGCGCGCCCTTCACCGGCCTGCTGTACGCGGGTCTCATGCTCACGAGCGATGGCCCGAAAGTCGTAGAGTTCAACTGCCGCTTCGGAGATCCCGAGACCGAGGCGATCCTGGCCATCACGCCATCGGCTCCGCCCCTTCTCGATCTGCTTCTCGCCGCGGTGCTCGGCGGAGATGTGCCTGACGAGAACGTCGCGCTGCAGGCCACCGGCCATGCGGTTACGACCGTCGTCGCGAGCGCCGGCTACCCCGACTCGCCGCGCACCGGTGACGTGATTCGCATACCACCCGTTGCGGATGACGTCCTCGTCTTTCACGCTGGTACCAAGCGTCGTGGCGACGGAGCGCTCGTCACCAACGGCGGCCGCGTACTCGCCATCACAGGGACGGGGCCAACTTTCGAAGAAGCCCAGAAAAAAAGTCGTGAGTTTGCCTCACGAGTGGAATTCGAAGGCAGGCAGTTCCGCGCCGACATTGGCTGGCGGGAGCTCGCGCGGTTGACGGCGTCGGGACATGCCGGAGCTGCCTGAAACCGAGACGATCGCGCGGGACCTGCACCGCGAGGTGCGCGGCGCACGGATCACGGCCGTCCACGTCACCAAAGCCGACGTGCTGCGCGAGGTCACCGCACGGCAGCTCGGCCGGCGGGTCACTGGCGCGGTGATCACCCGCGGCTGGCGCCGCGCGAAGCTCGTGGTCCTCGATCTCTCGACTGGCGATCATTTGGTTGTGCAGCCGCGATTCACTGGCGCGCTGCTCATCGACGCCGGCGACCTTCCCGCTCGCGAGCGCGAGTACTCGACACTCGAGCTTTCGCTGCACGACGGGCGCTCCATCCACTATCGAGACATTCGGCGACTCGGCACCGTCGCGCTCATGCCCGGCGAGCGATTCGCGCGCTATGCCTCTGCACTCGGCGTCGAGCCACTTGACCCTGCGTTCACGGCGGAGCATCTATCGGGCCTTCTTGGGGGATCTCGCCAAGCCGTAAAAAAGGTCCTGATGGATCAGCGCGCCGTGGCAGGCATAGGCAACATCTACGCGAACGAAGCGCTGTTTCGTGCGCGGATCGACCCTTCGCGCGCCGGCGGCGCCATCACCACCGCTGAAGGTGCGCGACTCCACGTCGCGATTGTTGACGTGCTCACCGAATCGATCGCCGCGCGCGGCACCAGCTTCCGCGACTACCGGGATGCGAGCGGCGCGCGCGGCGCGTTCGCCGAACGCTTGGCGGTGTACGGGCGAGCCGGTGAGCCGTGCCCTCGCTGCGGCGCGCGTTTAATCGGCACACATGCCATCGATGGCCGCATGACCGTCCTGTGCGCGCGCTGCCAAAATTAGAGCTACTACGCCCGCCGACGTCGGACGCGCAAATCGGCGTGATGCGCGACGACATCCGTTCCCGTGCCGAGAATCGGCCCGGAGTTTACCGAATGCTCACCACGGCCGGCGAGGTTGTGTACGTCGGCAAGGCGAAGCGGCTCCGCACGCGCTTGCTCAGCTACTTTCGGTGCGCCTTCCCCGAGGAGAAGGGCGCACGGATCCTTCGCGAAGCCGATCGCATCGAATGGGACTACGTACCGAGCGAGTTTGCGGCATTGCTCGAGGAACTGCGACTGATCAAGCGCCTGCGACCTCGCCTCAACGTCGCGCTGAAGCGCGACGGCCGGAATTTCTGCTTTCTGAAACTCACGCGCGGCGCGGCCCCGAAGTTCCTTGTCGTGCGCGCGCCGAGTCACGACGACGCGTCGGTGTACTATGGGCCTTTTCAGGGCGCCCAGCGCGTGTCGGACGCCGTGCACGAGTTGAATGATGCCCTCGGCTTGCGCGATTGCGCGAACGATCAAGGCATGCACTTCGCCGATCAGCCCGAGCTGTTCACCATCTTCCCGCGCACCCCAGGCTG
>DATEHJ010000404.1:0-2257 GCA_035279645.1 Gemmatimonadaceae bacterium | reverse complement strand
GTCGTCGACCAATGTGGGTGAAGTCCCGCCCGCGATCTTAGCGGACGAGGGGGCGAACCAAGGCGCCGGCATCGACACCAAGCTAAGGTGCTGCGATAAGGTCCGCTAGAGTCTGACTCCTCGCCGTGAGTTGAGTCACCCACCAACCAACTCATTGAAGCGCTTCGCTATACCTGCGTACCCAAATTCCCCGATTGGTGATCTAAATCGCTCGATCCATGTGCGCATTCGATCGGGCGCTAAAGGCAGTAAAGTTCGACCGCAATTCGCCGTGAGCCACGCAGCTGTATAAAGATCGGACGATTCCGCGAACGCGACGGCCATTTCGTACTTTGCGATCGCATCATCGGTGCGATCCTCCGCTACGAACAGTGCAACGGCGAGCGCCTCGGCGAACTCACGCCCCTGGAACCAGTCGGAGCGTCGGCTAAGTCGTTCCAGGATCTCATCGTACGCCTCGCGCGCCTTGCTCACGTTGCGTCCCTCTACCGCGCACAGACCCACCGCAGCGATGGCTCCAATCTCTACGTCTTCAGCACCGATTCGCTCAGCCAGCGACGCTGTCGCCTCGTAGAGCTCAGCTCCCGCTTCCCACGCACCGTTCTCCCATTCGACGTGCGCCATATTGTACAGTGCGTAAAGCTGGATCTCGCTGTTTTTCACGGCGGCCACGAGCGCAAGCGCTTCACCGAGTAGGTCTCGTGCCCGCTCGTAGTCCCCACTTCGGTGATAGCTCACGCCGAGATTCAATGCGGCGATTCCCCATAAGTCCGGCATACCTGCGCCACGAGCCAGCGCGATCGCTGTTCCGTATGACTGCCTGGCTTTCTGCCAATCGTTTCGCCTTGCCGCGATGTTCCCAAGATTGTTGTGACATCGCGCTTGCGGCCCAGCGTCGCCGGTGCGCTGCGCGATCTCGAGGATTCGACCGTAGATGTCCTCGGCTAGATCGGGTTTGTCCATCTCGAGGGTTACCGCAAGCCGATTGAGGGCCTGCGTCAGCAGTATCGGATCTCCAAGCTCTTCCGCGGTCTCGACACAACTCTTCGCTGTGCGCTCGGCGGCGGATGGGTCACCGAGGCGACCATACGTCTGCGAGAGCATCATCAGAATCTCGATGCGCTCGCTGACGAATCCGAGAGACTTTGCTTCCTCATCGAGTTGGAGCAGACTCTCGAGAGTCAGCTTCGCCGGATGGGCGAGCTCCTTCCGGGCACGTTCGCGCATGCGCCGGAGCGTCAGCGCACGGCGCGCGTCACCCTTGCCGACGAACCATTCGATGGCGAGATCGCACAGCTCTTCGGCCTCGTCGAAGCGCCCCGTGACCTCAGCGAGCGTTGCCAGGCGCACGCGCACTTCGGCGAGCTCGCCCGGCGTTGACGCGTTGCGACCTGCCACGTCCAGGAAGCCCTTCGCGGCGGCGTACGCGTAGACGCGCTCCGAATGCTCGGCTGCCATCAACGAATGCATGTAGGCCGGCGCCGAGCTACCTGCCGCGTCGTAGTGCAGCGCGATCTCAAACCCGCGCGTCTGATCGCGGCGCTCGATCGCTTCGGCGACGCGTTGATGCGTGTGTCGCAGTCGATCGTGCGATATCGCCTGAACCAGCGCGTCGACGATGTTCGCGTGGGTAAACGCGTAGCCCCGGCCGCCACGTTCGTAGGACGGCTTGAGCATGCCGGCAGCAAGTCCCTCCGAAAGGGCCAGCTGCACCGCAGCCTCGCTTCCTGCGCCCGCTTCGACCACCAGTCCGACGTCGAACTCGTCGCCGATGACCGCCGCGATGCTCAAGACGGCCTGCGTACTCGACGAGAGTCGGCCGAGCCGGCGGGCGATTAGCGCCGAGAGGCCGATCGGAAGACGAAGCTCCGAGACGGGCGTCCATTGCCAGCGGCCTTCGACCTGCCACAGTGCATTCTCTTCGACGAGCGTGCGCAGCAGTTGCGCGACGAACAACGGGTTGCCCTCGGTGTGCCGATACAGAAACGCCAGCAGCTCGCGACCGATCTCCTGTCCGTGCATCGCGCCCTCGAGCCATCGCTTGGCTTCGTCGCGCGTGAGTCGCGCGAGGGTGAGCTCGCGATACACGGCGCTACGTGTCAGCTCTTGGCGGCGCTCCGCCGCCTCGGCGTATGCGGGTTCGGTGCGGAACGTCATTGCGATCAGTAAACGCTCATGCTCGAGCTGCTGGCAAACGTGCTCGAGAACGTCCCACGACGCGACGTCGGCCCACTGCATTTCATCCAGCAGGAGAACG
>DATEHJ010000403.1:0-3694 GCA_035279645.1 Gemmatimonadaceae bacterium | reverse complement strand
ACGAGCGCGGCGCGCGCGAAGGAAGCGGGAATCAAGGTCATCCCGCAGCTGGAGCCGGCCGACAAGATCGGCAAGTTGATCCAGAAGCTGCAGTCGGCACGCGCGACGCTCGGCAAGGCGATCGACAAGGCCGAAGGCATGCACGAGGATCTCGAGAAGCAGGCCGAGTTCCTCACGCACGCCGGCGCGGACGCGATGGCTGACGTTCGCGCGGCGTGCGACGCGCTCGAAGTCAGTGTCGACGACGAGATGTGGCCGCTGCCCAAGTACCGCGAGATGCTGTTCCCGGTCTGAGCGAAGACGGCGGGGCTGTCATCCCGAGCGGAGCGAGGGATCTGCACTTGATCGCTTAGGTGCAGATCCCTCGTCGCTTTGCTCCTCGGGAAGACAATGTGTCGTTAACGCCGTTCGTACACGGGCGTCAGTCCGTTCACGGATTGCGTGAGCGTCGTTCCATCGAGCGTTCCTTGGTAGCGTCCGCCGTTCGTCTGAGCCGTGAACGAGACCTTTTCGCCCGATACGCTGTACTGGCCGCGCTCGAGCGTCGTGAGGAATTGCGTCTTACTGCCATTTGGGAACGAGTACGTCGTCGAGTCTTCGTAGCTGCCGTTGTCACGCAGAACGAGGATGTCACTCGTTATGCGCATCGTGGTTCCGCTGGCGCCGAGTGCCTCGTCGACGGGCAGCGAGGTGCCGTTGATGGACTTGAGATCGAACGTTGCGTTGAGCGCGCCCTTGGGACTCGTTGTTCCACGATCACAGGCGCCGAGTGCGGCCGCGATCGCGATGATGGCCGCCACCGACACGTACCGGTTCATGCTGCCTTCCTAGCCGTTGAGATAGATCTGAGTTGCCCCGAGCGAACTCTCCGGAGCACTAGACGTGCCAGCACGGCTCGCCGTCCAGGTTCATCCCCCCGTTCGCCGTCCATCGCGGGCGATTCGCGAAGTCGCGTGTTCTGCTTCATAATTCGTCGGCGATACGGACCCGACAGCCAACTACGCGGTTGTCGACCGTGCGCAAACCGTCTGTGTAGCGGAGGCAACCGGTGCAGAGCACGACATTCGATGCGATCGTGGTGGGGTCTGGCATCTCGGGAGGCTGGGCTGCAAAGGAGCTGACCGAGAAAGGACTCAACGTGCTGTTGCTCGAGCGTGGGAAGAACATCGAGCACATCAAAGACTACGTGAATGCGACGAAAGGACCTTGGGAGTACGCGCATCGAGGCGGCCACACGCAAGCGATGGAGGCCGACTACCCCGTGCTCAAGCGTGACTATCCACTCAACGAGAAGAACCTCGACTGGTGGGCGTCGGATAAGGAGTCGCCGTACACCGAGGTGAAGCGCTTCGATTGGTTCCGCGGCTATCACGTCGGCGGCCGATCGCTGATGTGGGGACGCCAGAGCTATCGCCACAGCGACTTCGACTTCGAGGCGAACGCGAAGGAGGGTGTCGCGGTCGACTGGCCGATCCGCTACAAGGACATCGCGCCGTGGTACGATCACGTCGAGCCGTTTGCGGGGATCTCGGGCTCGATCGAGCACATGCCGCAGCTTCCCGATGGCAAGTTCCAGCCGGCGATGGGGCTCAACTGCGGCGAGGAGCTCATCGCCGGACGCCTAACGAAGAAATTCGGCGGGCGGAGACGCATCATTCCAGGGCGTGTCGCCAACGCAACGCAGGCGCTCCCGGGACGGTCGGCCTGTCAGTACCGGAATGCGTGCTGGCTCGGCTGCCCGTACGGCGGCTACTTCAGCACGCAGTCGTCGACGCTGCCCGCGGCAATGAAGACCGGACGCCTAACGTTGAAGCCGTGGCAGATCGTGAACGAAGTCCTCTACGACAAGAACAAGAGGCGCGCGAGTGGCGTGCGCGTGCTGGACGCGATCTCGATGCAAAGCACGGATTACACAGCGAAGGTCATCTTCCTCTGCGCGTCGACGCTCAATTCGACGTGGCTGCTTCTGCGATCCGCCACTGACGTCTGGCCCGGTGGCCTCGGCTCGAGCTCCGGCGAGCTCGGACACAACCTGATGGACCACCACTTCCGTTTGGGCGCTTCGGGATCGATCGAGGGGATGGAGGACAAGTACTACTACGGTCGTCGGCCGAACGGCTTCTATATCCCGCGCTACCGAAATCTCTTTGGCGAGAAGCGCGACTACCTGCGCGGCTTCGGTTACCAGGGGGGCGCGAGCCGCGACGGATGGTCGCGCGCTGTTGCGGAGCTCGGCGTGGGCGGCGCGTTCAAGGACAACGCCAGTGAGCCGGGGCCGTGGGGGATCGGCGCGACCGCGTTCGGCGAGATGCTGCCCAACCACGCGAACCAGATCGGGCTCGACGAAACGAAGAAGGACAAGTGGGGTCTCCCCGTGCTCAAGATCGACTGCGCCACCGGCGAGAACGAACGGAAGATGCGCGTCGACATGATGAACGACATGGCGGAAACGCTCGAGGCGTCGGGCGTCAAGAATGTCAACACGTACGACGCGGGATACTTCCCCGGCATGGGCATCCACGAAATGGGGACGGCGCGCATGGGGCGCGACCCGAAGACTTCTGTGCTCAACCCACACAATCAGGTCTGGGACGCGCCTAACGTGTTCGTCACCGATGGATCGTGCATGACGTCAGCGGCTTGCGTGAACCCGTCGCTCACCTACATGGCGCTTACGGCCCGCGCGGCGGACTTCGCCGTGAACGAACTGAAATCGCGCAACCTCTGAGGCGGAGGAACACGTGGAGAGCACGACCTACGATGCAATCGTTGTTGGATCAGGAATCTCGGGAGGCTGGGCCGCGAAAGAGCTCGCCGAGAAGGGACTCAGCGTGCTGTTGCTCGAGCGCGGGAAGAACATCGAGCACATCAAAGACTACGTGAACGCGACGAAGGGGCCCTGGGAGTATCCTCACCGAGGCGGCCGCACCAAGCAGATGGAGGCCGACTATCCCGTCTTGAGGCGTGACTATCCACTCAACGAAAAGAATCTCGACTGGTGGGCGTCGGACAAGGACTCGCCATACACTGAGGTCAAGCGTTTCGATTGGTATCGCGGCTATCACGTTGGCGGCCGCTCGCTGATGTGGGGCCGCTGCTCTTTCCGCTGGAGCGACTTCGACTTCGAGGCGAACGGCAGAGAGAACGTCGGTACCGACTGGCCAATTCGATACAAGGATATCGCGCCCTGGTATGACCATGTCGAGCCGTTCGCGGGAATCTCGGGCTCGATCGAGCACATGCCACAGCTCCCCGATGGCAAGTTCCAGCCTCCGATGCCGTTGAACTGCGCGGAGCAGGCAGTTTCGGATCGCGTTAGGCAGCATTTTGATGGCAAAAGACGCTGGATCCCGGCACGTACGGCGAATCTCACACAACCACTGCCGGGCCGCGGCAGCTGCCAATATCGCGACGCGTGTTGGCTCGGATGTCCGTATGGCGCCTATTTCAGCACGCAATCGTCCACGCTGCCGGCGGCAATGAAGACCGGGCGCCTGACGCTCAAGCCCTGGCAGATCGTGAACGAGGTCCTGTTCGACAAGGACAAGAAGCGCGCGAGCGGCGTGCGCGTGCTCGATGCGCTGTCGATGCAGAGCACGGATTACAAGGCGAAGGTCGTCTTCCTCTGCGCCTCGGCGCTCAACTCGACGTGGATCCTTCTCCGCTCGGGGACGGACATCTGGCCAGGCGGACT
>DATEHJ010000402.1:0-10205 GCA_035279645.1 Gemmatimonadaceae bacterium | reverse complement strand
CAGTCCGCCTGGGATGACCTCGGGCCGGGCGGCAGCAGCGAGTACGTCGCGACGACGGCCTCGCCCCGCTCGAGCAATTGGCGGGCGACGTCCGGAGCACGGCGTTGGGCCAGCGACGCGAGGCGGGCGAGATAGTCCATCAACGCGCTCGCGCGTAATCCGCCAACACCATCGCGCCAGAGGGTGATGTTTCGCCAGGCGCCGCGCCATGTTCGATTGGTCAGGACCTTGATCTGGCCATGCTCATCGAGGACGAGCGCGCCGTGGATATTTCGAATCGCGAGAGTCTCAGCGTCTTCGATCGAGCGACCCGTGAGGGCCCAGTGCTCCATACGCGCCTGACGCAACGGTAACCGCTCACTCGGAATGGTCGCGAGCTCGAGGACTTGCCGCATCGTGACAATGGCAGACGCGAGCGCGGCGACACGGGTTTCCTCGGCGGCCGTAAGCTCGGTGGAGTATCGCGTCATTTCGTTGCACCGGGCAACGAGGTCAGCGAGCGCCGCGGGCGTTGGGACTTCAGTCGGGTTGGGCATCAAAAAACTGCGGGGACTCGGCTACAATTTGCGAGGAGCGAGAATGGTGCCGAGCCGGGGGTTACGGTGGCACCGGCAACAGTAATGATTGCGGAAAATCGTGTCGTGACCTGCATCACACTGTGCCGCACGAGTTTCCGGAGCTTTGCCTAACGGGAGCCTGGGTTCGGCCTCGGCCTTCGATTCGAATTGTGAACGTGGGAGACGAAGAGATGACACGGTCCGAGCAAGCGGTGCAGGTCTGGCAGGTGCTAATCAGCGCCGCCCTGTATCGTCAGACACTCACATACACCCTTTTGGCTGATCGGATCGGCGTCGAAGGGGGAGCATTGGCTCTGCCGATCGGTATGGTGAGCCGTTATTGCGCGATGAAGCAACTGCCTCCCCTTCCCGTCCTGCTCGTCCGGTCAGACGCCGGCACTCCAGTCGCGGAGATGAGCTGGACGACCGACGTCGATTTTGCGCGAGAGGCGGTGTATCAGACGGAGTGGTACAAACTAAAGCCGCCCTCCGCGAATGATTTCGCGCTTGTCGAGAGCATGGGATTCGGAGAGGGATAATGCGGGGGCGTGGGATGCGGCAAGCGTCGAGAGCTCATCCGCATCCCACGTCCCACGCTTCGCATTCAGCTCTTCTTCCTCGTCCTCTCGTCGACTTCGCCCGTTCGAGAATCGAGCGCGGCTTGCGTCGAGTCCAGGGAGGTCATGCCACGACCGATGACGCGTTTGCCGCTCGAGGAGCTCCGCGATGACTGCGAGCCACTCGAACGGGACGAACCCGAGGCGCTTCGTGAAGTGATGCTGTCCCGCACCGGCGGCTTGCGGCCGGTCGAACCCTTGTTCGATCCTCCCTTCCCACTCGCGCTCATTCCACCGCTGCTTCGTTTGGGCATGTTGATCCTCGGGTGAAAGACGCCGAATTCGCGCGCACGCTGCGTGCCGCGCGGTCGCTTCAAAATGCGCGAGAATGTCCGCGCTCGTTAGCTTCAAGGCACTTTGTAATCACGCCCTTCCATCCATGACGCTCCGCCACTTCGCCGCAGTTCTCCTTGCGATTCTGCCGTCCTCTCTCGCGGCGCAGGGCCATGTTCGCCCGCCCAGCGCGGGGCCGCCACCTGGTCCCCAGGTGACACCGCCGACCGAGCCCGGGAGCGAGCTGACGATCACCCTCCTCACGATGGGGGTCGGCGAGCAGGTCTGGGAGCAGTTCGGCCACAATGCGCTCTGGTTTCACGTCGCGCGCCCGCCGTCGCTCGGCGCGGTCGATGTCGTCTACAACTGGGGGATCTTCGACTCCCGCCAGCCGTATTTCATCCCTCACTTCCTGCAGGGACGAATGCTGTACTCGATGGGTGGCTATCCCTATCAGGAAACGCTCATCGAGTACCAGAAGCTCGACCGCGCGGTCTGGGCGCAGGAGCTCGACCTCACGAACGAGCAAAAGGTCGCACTCCGGGATTTCGTCATCTGGAATTCACAGCCAGAGCACGCCAACTACCGCTACGACTACTACCTCGACAACTGTTCGACGCGCGTCCGCGATGCGCTCGATCGCGTCCTCGGCGGCCTGATTCGCGCGCGCTTCTCGGGGGAAAAGACCAGCAATACCTATCGGTCGGAAACTCTGCGGCTGACGCAGCATGGTGAACTGCTCGCGTCCGGCATCGACCTCGGGCTCGGACGTCCCGCTGATCACCAGCTTTCAGCCTACGAGGAAATGTTTCTTCCGATGCGGCTACGCGACTACGTTCGCGAGCTTCGCATTGACGACGGTCATGGCGGGAAGCGTCCGCTCGTGAAGAGCGAGCGTCAACTCCTCGGAACGATCACGCATCCCGAGCCGAGCGCGCCCCCGCGCTGGATGCCGGCATTCCTGACGATTGGCCTCGTGCTCGCGGCGATCTTCGTCGTCGTCGGCGGTCGAGCGGCCCATGGGAGCGCGGGCGCGCGCATCGCCGCCGGAACTCTGTTCGCGATCTGGTCGTTTGGCGCCGGATTCCTCGGGGTCCTTCTCGCGCTGCTGTGGGGCGTAACCGATCACCACTTCGCGCATCGCAACGAGAACCTTCTCCTCTTCAATCCGCTCTGGCTGATACTGGCGGTACTCGCGCCGATGACGGCAGTGAAGGGCCGTCTCTCGCGTTTCACTCGCTCGCTCACTTTCCTCGTCGCTGCGCTCGGTGTGATCGCACTGCTCATGCACCTGACAGGATTGTCGCGTGAGGCAAATATGGAGATCATCGCGCTTGCGCTGCCGCCCACGCTCGCCCTGGCGTGGGCTGTGCGTCGTGGCACCGCTCGCACGGCGGTGGTGCACCGCTGATGACGGCAGCCGGGGGCGATCCTAGCGCCTCGGAATTTCAGGCGCGCAAACAGATGGCAGGGCGTGTCGGGTTCGCGATGGGATGCGTTGCAGCCGTCGTCGCCGCGGCGATCAACTTCGCTCGTGCGCCGCGTCCGCTTACGCTCGGCGTCACTCTGCTGATCGTGCTGGTTGCGGCACTGAACATTCCCCTCGGCATCGCGGTCGGTCTCATTGGTGAACGACTGTCGCGACCGAGGGCTTAGAGCGCGCCGTGGAGAGAGCATGGGATTCGATCAATATCACGAACCACCGGAAGAACTGTCGGACGCGACACGCACCTTCGCGCGCATGATCGCATCGTTAACCGAGGAGGCTGAGGCGATCGGTTGGTACCAGCAGCGCATCTCGGTCGAGAAGGACAAAACGGCTCGCGCGATCATGCACAACGCGCAGAAGGAGGAGTTCAAGCACTTCGGGATGGACCTGGAATTCCTCCTGCGCCGCACGCCTCAGTGGCGGAAGATCCTCAAGGAGATTCTCTTCAAGCGCGGCGACATTGTGGAGCACGGCGAAGAGGCGGAGGAAGACAGCTCGTAGCTTGTCATCCCGAGCGAGGCGCAGATCCCTCGTCGCTACGCTCCTCGGGATGACAGGTCAGGTTGCGGGCATGCCTTACGATGCACGATGCGATTCGTAAGAATCCGAATGTCCGCGTCCTCGAATCGCTCGATTGGCTGACCGCATTTCAGACAGCGCGGAAAGAAGGTGTGGATCGAGCGCGCGATCGTGTCGAGGATGGGATCGTCGTAGCGCATTGGGTGTTGAGCGCTAAGCGTTTTGCGTTGAAGCGTTGGGCTCGTGACTGCCAAGTGCCCCCGGTGCCCGGGAACGATAGCTATTTTCCACGCTCCACGCGCAACGCTCAACGTTCAACGTTCAACGCCCAAGCGCCCTGATGTTCGCCGCACTCTCCCTGTTCGCCCTTCTACAGACCAGCACACCCATCGAACAAGCGCAGGCGCGCCCACCGGCGCAACGCGCGACATACAATGGGCGCGAGAATCAGACCATCCTTCGCGCGCCCAAGATCGACGATCGCGACGGCGGGATCGTCGTGGATGGTGTGCTCGACGAACCGGTATGGCGTGACGCGGCGCTCCTTACCGGCTTCTCGCTCTATGCGCCGATCGATCAGCGGCCGGCGCCGGACTCCACCGAAGTGCTCGTCTGGTACTCGTCGACGGCGATCTATTTCGGCATTCGCGCGTTCGAGCCGCACGGCGGTGGCGACGGCGTGCACGCCACGCTCGCCGATAGAGATCGCATCAGCGGCGACGACAACGTCGAGATTCATCTCGACACCTTCCACGATCAGCGCCGAGCATTCGTCTTCATCGTCAATCCGTTCGGTGTTCAGGCAGACGGGATGAAGAGCGAAGCAGGCGGGTTCATTCCGGGCTCGAACGTGATGCCGGGCATGAACGACCTGAGTGCCGATTTTCTCTGGCAGTCCAAGGGGCGGGTCACGGACTGGGGCTTCGAGGTCGAGATTCGCATTCCCTTCAAGTCCCTCCGGTATGCCCAGCGCGACGTGCAGGACTGGGGACTCCAGATTCAGCGGAACGTCCTGCACTCCGGATATCAGGAGACGTGGACTCCCGCTCGTAAGGCATCCGCCTCGTTCCTCGCGCAGGAAGGAACCATCGCCAGCCTCAGCGACATGCGCCACGGCGAAGTGCTCGAGGTGAATCCTGAGCTCACGTCGACGACGGCTGGCGCACCGGAGGTGGTGACCGGGAGCGTTCCCGGCGCGTGGCACTACAACCGCTCGGACGCGTTAGGCGGCAACGTGAAGTGGGGGATGACGAGCAATTTCGTTCTCAACGGGACGATCAAACCCGACTTCTCGCAGGTGGAAGCGGACGCGACACAGATCGCGACCGATCTGCGTTTCGCGTTGTTCTATCCGGAGAAGCGGCCGTTTTTTGTCGAGGGAAGTGATCAATTCAACGTTCCCAACACTCTCGTCTACACGCGTCAGATCGTCCATCCGACAGAGGCGGCGAAGATCACCGGCAAAGTCGGCGGCACGGATCTCGCCCTCCTCTCCGCGATCGACGACCCACAAGTCTCGCGCACGCTCGGCGCGAATCCCGTCGCGACGATTCTTCGCGTTAGGCGCGATTTCGCCGGCCAGTCCACGGCCGGCGTCCTGGTGAGCGACCGAGAGGAAGGCCAGGCCTTCAATCGGCTCGCCGGCGGCGATCTCCGCTTCGTCTTCGGCCGGCTGTACTTCGCGCAGTTCCAGGCGGTCGCGAGTACGACGCGACTCGGCGACACGACACACACCGGCCCGATGTGGGAGGCCGTGCTCGATCGCACCGGGCGAGCGTTCGGCTTTCACTATAACATCATCGGTATTCACCCCGACTTCGCGGCGTGGAACGGGTTCGTGCCGCGGACGGGATACGTCCAGCCTGGGATCGCGAATCGCTACACGATTTACGGGCGGCCGGGAGCCTTGTTCGAGCGCTACAACGTGTTCCTGATGACGAGCGCGCTCTGGCGCTACGACGATTTCTTCTCGGCCAGGAGCTTGCTCGAGAACAAAGTGTCGGCGAGCCAGGAATTCCTGCTGCACGGCGGTTGGTCGCTCAATCTGAATCCGACGCTGGCGAGCTTCGCCTTCGATCCCACGCAGTATTCGTCATTCGTCACTGTCGCGCCACCCGGCCCGGGCCCGAGTCAGTACAGACCCTTCATGACGTCGCCGCGCATAACGACGTTCCTCGTCGGCGCCCGTGTGAACACGCCCATCTATCAGCAGTTCGACGCCTCGGTGAGCACGACAGCGGGCAATGACGTCGACTTCAGCGAAACGTCGCGCGTGAGGCGCCTTGACGCCTCGGCGTCGGCGAACTGGCGCCCTACTGACAAGGTGCGCGTCAACGCGTCATATGTGAGCTCCCAGCTCACCCGTCGAGCTGATGATCGGGTAACGACGTTTGTACGCATTCCTCGTCTCAAGGTGGAATACCAGCTCGCTCGGCCGATCTTCGTGCGGTTCGTCGGCCAGTACACGGCCACAACGGGCGATACGCTCGCGCGAGATCCCCGTACCGGTCTTCCCCTCTTCACGCTCGGATCGCAAGGACTCGAGCCCGTCCAGCGCATCCCGTCGACGGCATTTCGCGTGGACTGGCTCTTCTCGTATCGTCCGACCCCAGGTACGGTGTTCTTCGCCGGCTACGGCAGCAGCCTCACCGAGGACGATCCGCTTGCTTTTTCCCGGCTGCGTCGCGTGAACGATGCGTTCTTCGTGAAGGCGAGCTATCTAATAAGGATGTAGGGGCTAGGGGATAGGCGAGTAAGGGCTAGGGACTGCGTATTAGATGGTAGACATCCCTCCCTAGCCCCTATTCCCTATTCCCTAGCCCCTTCGATGGCCTCTCTCCTCGAGAATCTCTTCGCTCACAACTTCTGGGCGCACGACGAATTGCTCAGCGAGCTTCGACGGTCGCCGCCGGATGCGGAGACATTGCGGCTTTTCGCACACGTCGTGGCGGCGGAGCATTTGTGGCTCACGCGTATCGACTCGATGAAGGCGAGCGTCGCCGTGTGGCCCGCGCTCACCCTCGACGAGCTCGCGAAGCTCGAGGCCAGGAATCGTTCTCGCTTCCGCGAGCTTCTCGGTGCGCCTGACGACACGAGAGTACGCCGCGTGAAATACCGCAACAGCGCCGGCAACGACTTCGACAATAGCGTCGGCGAAATACTCACACACGTCGCACTGCACGGTCACTATCACCGCGGGCAGATCGCGCGCAACATGCGCGGCGCCGGGCGTGAACCGGTCTACACGGACTACATTGGCTTCGTGCGAAAGGGGCGCTGACGCGCTCGATTCTTAATTAGTCGACTGGCCAGCGCTCGCGTCGCTCGCGTTCAGTCAGAGCGGGCTTGGCCGAGGCCGATCCATCGGCAGTGCCGTGCCCGACACCCTTCGTTTGGCGGCCATTACGGCGCGAGTGTCCGTCCAGGCTAGGACCGCTCGGTACGGAGTGATTGAGTGGCGCGGTATCGCGACCCTGCTGGGTACGATCGAACATGGCTCTCCCGCTGATGCAGTCGTCAGGCTTCAAAACCGACCCGCAGGCGACATGCCGCCTCTTCGATTCGGGCGCGATTCTCGTCGCTACGCCCAGAGACGAACGCCGCCGAGGATACCGGCGGTGTTCGAGACGACGCTGACGTCAGACGGTAGATCAATGTCAAGCAATCGCGAGTTTCCGCCGCCGACGAATAGGTGATCGAAGTTCGTGAGGTTGCGCAACGAGTCGATCGCCTCGATCACGTGGCGCTGCCATGAATGGTTGCCATCGCGCTCACGCGCGGCCTCACCCAACTCGTCTTCGTAAGTTTTGTCTTTGCGAAACGAGTGATGTGCGAGCTCGAGGTGGGGACCGAGATGGCCGTTGACGAAGATCGACGAGCCGAATCCCGTTCCGAGGGTGATGACCATTTCGACGCCTTTCCCCTTCACGACCGCCAGACCCTGTACGTCGGCGTCGTTTTCCACGCGCACGGGTTTCCGGAGCCGCCGCTCTAAGGCACGCGCGAGATTGAATCCGTGAAAGCGATCTGTGCCGAGGTTGGGCGCGGTGCGAATCACGCCATCGCGCACAACGCCGGGGAAGCCGACGGAAACGCGGTCGTAGCGTGGAAGCTCCGAAACGAGCTGGGCGATCATCGTCACGAGCTCTTGCGGCGTGACTTTCTTGGGCGTATCGACACGGAGTCGGTCGTGTACCATTCGGCCTCGTTGGTCGAGAACCGATGCTTTCACATGAGAGCCGCCAACGTCGATGGCGAGCGTCATGGGCCCGGAGCGGCTGCGTCGTTTCGCACCACTCGTACGAGCGCGTAAGGATCTTTTCTTGGCAGCCTTCTTTTTCGTGCGCGGCATTCTGGGTCGCGGTTCGAAGGAGTCGAGATCGATTGTAAGCCAGTCGGCGCGAGCAAGCGAGGGCATTCAAGCATCTGGCGCCAATTCGGCATCCTAGGACCATGCGACACGCTGTCCGTACTCTGCGCACGCCGCTCGGTGCTGCCGTCGTGACGACCGTCGCGCTCGCGACGGCGGCGTGCACCGTCGTGTGCGCGATGCTCGACGCGGCGCTCTTCCGGCCACCCCCATTCCGGGATGCCAGGCGCCTTGCCGTCGTCTTCACGACGCATCATTCGCAGGACCGCGGAGTGGAGCGGCAGCGGTGGTCGTATCGCCGCTTCCTGCTCCTTCGTGCGACAGCGACACCCGCACTCTTCAGTGATGTCGCCACGTTTTCGAGGTCGGCGACCCTCACACTCACCGGCGACGCGGAACCCGAGCCGGTCGACGCTGAAGTCGTGTCACCGGCGTACTTCCGCATACTTGGTGTGCATCCGGTACTCGGAGCGTTCTTCTCGTTTGACGAGGCGGAGGCGTCTCTGGCGCGTGCCGAGGTCATTCTCGGGGCAGACCTATGGCGTCGGCGCTTTGGCGGAGACAGTGGCGTCGTTGGCCAGAGCGTAATGATCAACGGTGTGCGCTTCGCGGTGGCTGGCGTGCTGCCCGCCGAGTTCCGCGGCCTCACTGGGAGCGCCGAGCTGTGGATCAGGCCGGGGATGGCGACGGGCGTCAGCTACGCCGGCTACCTCGAGACGAATCAGAACTTCATCAGTGTGATCGGTCGCCTGGCGCCGGGGATAACGCTGGCCTCGGCGCAGGCAGCGCTGCAATCGATCGGCGCGGCAATCGATCGGGCGGAGCCAAGCGCCTCCGAGCGTACGGGCGACCGGCATGCGGCGACGGCGCTGTCCCTGAACGAGGCGCGCGTCGACGAGCGCGAGCGGCAGTGGGTGCTTCTTCTCGGCGGCGCGGTCGCCTTTCTCTTCCTCCTCGCCTGCGCGAATGTTATAAATTTACTCATCGCGCGTGCCCTCGGCCGGCGTCGCGAGCTCGCCATTCGGAGTGCCCTCGGCGCGCGGCGCATGGACATCACTCGCGCTCTGGTCGGCGAGGGCGCGCTGCTCGCGCTCATCGGGGGAGTCGCCGGCGCGGTGATCGCCGCGGCGCTCGTGCCCATGCTTTCGCTCCCGTCGCGCGTGATCGCGCCGCGGAACATGTACGGCAGCATCGGCGCGTTTGCGGAGCCGAGGGTCGACGGACGATTCGTCGCCCTGGCGCTCGGCGTCAGCGTCATCGCCGCAGTGCTGTGCGCGCTTCTTCCGGCGCTCCTCCCGCGCGGCCTCGACCTCACTCGCGACCTCAAGGACGGCGCGCCTAACGTCACACTCGGCGCTTCGCCACGCCGCCTGACGGCTCGCTCGGTGATGGTCACGCTCGAGACGGCGCTCGCACTACTCCTCCTCGTCTCCGGCGGGCTGATGACGGAAAGCTACCGCCGGCTCCGCGCGACGCCGCTCGGCTTTTCGACCGACAACATTGTCACTTTCTGGATCCGTCCCTCGGAGGTGAAGTATCCGCCGCGCCTCGCGCCGCTTTTGATCGATCGCGTCTTGACGGAGATCGAGCACGTGCCGGGCGTTGTCGCCGCCACGGTCGACGGATGCACGCCTGTGAACACCGGCTGCGCGAATAGCACGCTCTATGTCGTCGGCCGACGGCAGGCGAGGCCGGAGGACGCGCCGCCAGTGCTACGCCACTACGTCGCACCCGAGCATTTCGCGACGCTCGGCGTTCCGCTGCTGCGGGGACGCATCTTCACGCATGAGGACCGCGCCGGCCCACGTCACGTCGCGATCATCAATCGCCTCGCCGCAGAGCGGTTCTTCCCCAACGAGGATCCGATCGGTCAACGCGTGTGGTTCGGTGGCGGGAGCAATATCATCGGACCCGACTCGGCGGCGGAGATCGTCGGGATCGTCGGGGACGTGGCATATCAGCCGCTCGACGAGCGCCCAATGCAGCCGGATTTCTACACGCCATACGCGCAATTCACCTTCGCGTCGCGCGCGGTAATGGTGCGCACGTTAGGCGATCCCGCCGCCGCGGTGCCCGCAATCCGCCGCGCGGTGCAGCGCGCCGATCCGGCACTTCCGCTGTACGAGGTCCGCACGATGAACGAACAATTGGGCAACTCGACGGCGGGACGACGCTTCGACACGATGCTCTTGTCAGCGTTCGCGATTGTCGCACTGCTCCTTGCCGGGATGGGCATCTATGCTGTAGTCGCGCACTCGGTCGCGCAGCGGACGCGCGAAGTCGGCATTCGCGTCGCCCTCGGCGCGACGGGACGCGATGTCGTAGCGCTCGTGGTGCGCGAGGGAATGACGGTGCCGTTGATCGGTCTCGCCGTGGGCGTC
>DATEHJ010000401.1:0-6321 GCA_035279645.1 Gemmatimonadaceae bacterium | reverse complement strand
GTGCCGGGCGACCGCCGGCTCATCGTTGGGACGGGAGCGGAGTCGACGCGTCTCGCGAAGCGTTATGCAAAGATCGCCGCCGAGCGTGGTGCCGACGCGGTGCTGGTCGTAGCGCCGCACTACTACGGCGCCAAAGCGGTTGCACTGCGCGATCACTACCTGGCCATCGCCGACGAAAGTTCGATTCCCGTGATTCTGTACAGCATCCCCAAGTACATGCACTTCCCGCTGTCAGCGCAACTGGTGGCCGAGCTGGCCCGGCATGAGAACATCATCGGCATCAAGGACAGCTCCGGCGATCTCGAGCTACTCGCCGGTTACCTCAAGGCGCAGAGTGAAACCTTCACCGTGCTCACCGGGAACGGCTCGACCTTCAAGCGGGCACTCGAGTTAGGCGCGCGCGGTGGGATCCTCGCCGTGGCACTGTTCGCAGCCGGCCTGGCTCTCGATGTGTACGCGTCGATGTCGGAGCAGGCGCAGCAGCGTCTCATCCCGCTCTCGGGTCGAATCGTCGGCGAGCTGGGTGTTGCTGGAGTGAAGGCCGCCCTCGATCGCGTCGGCCTCGTGGGTGGACCGGTGCGAGCGCCACTCGTTTCGCTCGGCGCGGCAGAGCTGGCGCAGGTCACGGAGCTGCTGCGCACGGCGGAGCTGTCGCTCGCGGCGTGACCCCCTCACTGTGTGGCTCGATTGAATGTGACGCGTGATCGAACTCGACGCGATTGCTCGCGAGCACCTGCGACGACTCGCTCGAACACCGCGGCCAACAGGATCGCCCGAGGCCGCCGAAGCACGCCGCTACTGCGCTGATGTCCTGAGGAGCCAAGGCTTCAGCACGATCGAGCATCCATTCGAGTACAGTGCGGCCGTTGGCAGATTCGGCACGCCGGTCGCCGGGATCGCCGCGCTCCTGAGCATCGCGTTAGGCGCGCGCCTCGTCGGCGCGATCGTCATTCTCCTCGCCGGAGCCTGGCTCGCGAAACGCGGAGTGCTCGCACTTCCTTTTCTCCGTCGCGAGGGAATAAACCTCGAGGCGCGGCGCGACAACGCTCCCGCTCTCTGGCTCGTCGCGCACATCGATTCCAAATCACAGCCGGTCCCTCTCCTTGTGCGCTCCGCCGGGATCGTACTCCTCGCCATCGCCTGGGTTGGCGGCTGGCCGTACCTCGCGATCGTCGGCGCACTCCCTGTGATCGCGTCCGTCGTCGGACGAGCGTCGGCGGGCGCGGTCGACAACGCCTCGGGTGTCGCTACGGTGCTCAGCGCAGCGAGTCTCCTTGGGCAGGCACCGGTCGGCATCCTCATCACCGACGCCGAAGAGCTTGGCCTCGCCGGCGCACGCGCCTGGTGTGTGAAGAACGCGCCATCCGTCGCAATCAATTGTGATGGCGTGGACGACGAGGGTCAGCCCACGCTCATGTGGACGCGACCTCGCGCGCGCCGCCTCGAAACGGCATTCAAGGGCGTCCGCTCGATTCCGCTTGTTCCGGGACTGCTCGTCGACAGCGTGGCTTTCTCTAGTGCAAAATGGGAGGCGGTCACATTGAGCCGCGGCACGCTCGGTACTCTGCGCCGAATTCACACGCGGAAAGACGACCTCGAGCATCTGCGCGGTGACGGAATTGCGGCGGCTGCACGCGTATTGGCGGATGCGGCCCTTTCACTAACGGAGCGACGTTGATGGAAGTCCTGATTCTCAGCGCGGTGCTCGTGCTGGCGTTGATCATGATCCCGTTCGGGTTCCCCGGCACGCTCGTGATGTTCGCGGCAGCAGTCTGCTACAAACTGCTCGTTCCCACTGGTGGCATCGGCTGGACGACGGTCGCAATCGTGGGGGTTCTAATGGTGATTGCGGAGGTGCTCGAGTGGACGCTCACGGCGCGCTTCACCAAGAAGTATGGCGGCTCGCGTCGCGCCGGCTGGGGAGCGGTGCTCGGCGGGATGGTTGGCGCAATCGTCGGCATTCCGATCCCGATCATCGGATCGATCGTCGGCGCCTTTGCTGGCGCATTCGCGGGAGCCTTTGTCTTCGAGATGAGTCGCGGGAGCGGTGGCGGCACGTCGACCCGCGTTGCCTGGGGTGCTCTCGTCGGACGCGTGACGGCGGCGGCGATCAAAGTCGCGATCGGCCTCGTCATGGCGGTGTGGTTGTTCTTCGCGGCTCTGAGCAAGGTCCTCTAGATTGTCCGGTATGTTCAGCGCGAAAACACGTACGCTCGTCGTCGTCGGCGCTCAGTGGGGCGACGAGGGCAAGGGAAAACTCGTCGACGTCCTCGCCGAGGAGGCAGATTGGGTCGTCCGCTATCAGGGCGGCGCGAATGCCGGTCACACGGTGCACATCGGCGACACGTCGTTCGTGTTGCACCAGATTCCAAGTGGCATTCTCCATCCGGGCGTTCGGTGCGCGATCGGTAACGGTGTTGTCCTCGATCCCGACACGCTGTTCACCGAGATCGATGGCTTGGTCCGCGACGGCGTAGATGTCGAAGGCCGGCTCTACGTCAGCGATCGCGCGCACCTCGTCCTTCCATATCACAAGCTCGTCGACGCCGAAAGCGTGGCGAGCAAAGCTATCGGCACGACAGGCCGCGGCATCGGTCCCGCCTACGAGGACAAGGTGGCTCGGCGCGGTGTGCGCGTGCTCGATCTGCGACATCCGGACCGATTGCGGCAGCTCGTGGAGCAGGGCGCGGCGCACGCGGACGCCCAGCTCGCGCGCTTCGGCAGTGCAAAGCGCGTGAACTGCGGGGAGACGATCGCGATGCTCGAGAGACTCGCCGAGCGCCTGCTGCCGCTCGCGGACGACGTCGGCCTCGCGATGCACCGCGCGGTGAAGAGTGGCGCCGCCGTGCTGCTCGAAGGCGCTCAGGGCTCGCTGCTCGACGTCGATCACGGCACGTACCCGTTCGTCACCTCGAGCAACACGACGTCCGGCGGTGCCGCCGTCGGCTCGGGCATTGCCCCCATGGACATCGACGCGGTTCTCGGAGTTGTCAAAGCATATACGACGCGTGTCGGAGCGGGCCCCCTCCCCACCGAGATGGACGAGCCACTCGTTAGCGAGGTGCGCACGTTAGGCAACGAGTACGGCGCCACCACTGGTCGTCCGCGGCGCTGCGGGTGGTTCGACGCGGTCGTGGTTCGTTATGCGGCGCGGATCAACGGGCTGAGCGACCTGGCGGTGACCAAGCTCGACGTCCTGGATACGCTGGACGAGATCGGCATCTGTGTCGGCTACGAATACGAAGGCGAGCTGCACGAGGAGTTTCCAGCAGATCTCACGGCGCAGGAGCGCGTCGTACCGCGCTACGAATGGATGCCGGGCTGGCGCCAATCCACCGCCGACGCGCGCCGCATCGACGACCTGCCGGCTGCGGCACGAAAGTATCTCGATCGCATGCAGGAGATCGTCGAAACGCCGATCACCTACGTGAGCGTTGGAACGAAGCGCGATCAGATCATCGAGAGGAGCTAGGATGTCGGATGTGGATGTGCTCATCGTCGGTGGAGGGCCCTGTGGTTTGGCCGCATCGATCGCGGCGCAACGCGCTGGCCTGCACACCGTCGTGCTCGAGGCAGAAGCCGTCGTTAGCACGATCGCACACTATCCGACGTACGTGCGCTTCTTCTCCACCGCCGAGAAGTTGGGAATCGGTGATCTGCCCTTCGTCATCGCGACCGAGAAGCCCACGCGTCGCGACGCGCTCGCGTACTATCGCGCGGCGGTAGCACACTTTGGAATTCCCGTTCGCCAGTACGAGCGCGTCACGTCTATAGAACGAGGGCATGACGAGCTCGTCGTGCACTCGCGAACGCGCGGCGGTACGGTGCGTCGCACCAACGCGGGCGCGGTCGTCGTCGCGACCGGCTATTTCGGCTCCCCCAATCGGCTCGGCGTTCCCGGCGAGAATCTGCCGCACGTGACGCACGTCTATCGTGAGGGTCATGAGGCGTTCCAGCAGCGCGTGGTCGTCGTTGGCGGCGGCAACTCGGCGGCAGAAGCGTCGCTCGATCTCTGGCGCTCCGGAGCCCACGTCACAATGGTTCACTTCGGCCCGACCTTCGACAAGAAGATCAAGCCGTGGGTGCTGCCGGATTTTCAGAATCGCGTGAAGGAAGGCAGCATTCACGTTCGTTGGAACAGCCGAGTTGCGACGATCGAGCCAGACTCCATCTGCATCTCGACCGACGACGGCGCACAGAGTGAGAAGCTGCCCGCGAGCCTCGTCTACATCATGACGGGCTTCGCGCCGAACACCGAGCTGCTGAAACAGGTCGGCGTGCCAATCGATCCCGTCACGGGAGTTCCGGAGCACGACCCGGAGACGTTGGAGACGACGATTCCCGGCGTATTCATTGCCGGCGTCGTGACTGCTGGCTACGACGCGAACAAGGTTTTCATCGAGAATGGCCGCTACCATGGCGACCGCATCGTTGCCAGGCTGTTGGGCAAGCAAGCGCCGCCCTTGCCGAAGCTGAGCGCGGAACTGGATACCTGAAGAGCGGCCAGGGGCTAGGGAGCAGGGGGCTAGTAACGCTAGCTTCGCCTGGCGAATTAGCTTTTCCGTAGCCCCTAGCCCCTAAGCCCTAGCCCCTGCTTTTCGTGTCCACCGTGACTGATCGCCCAGACGTTCTGGACCGCCTCGTGTCGCTCTGCAAGCGGCGCGGTTTCATCTTCCAGTCATCCGAGATTTACGGTGGAACCGGATCGGTGTGGGATTACGGTCCGCTCGGCGTCGAGTTGAAGAAGAATCTCAAGGATAGGTGGTGGCACTCGATGGTTCGCGCGCGTAGCGACATCGAGGGCATCGACGCGGCGATTCTGATGCATCGCGAGGTGTGGGTGGCGAGCGGACACGTCGCCGGATTCACGGACCCGCTCGTCGATTGTCGCAACTGCAAAAAGCGATTTCGCGCCGACGATCCGAAAATCAAGGGAACTCCCGGGACACCGGATGCTCAATGTCCGGTTTGCGGGTCAAAGGGCACGCTCTCCGAGCCGCGTCTTTTCAACTTGATGTTCAGAACGTTCATGGGGCCAGTTGAAGAATCGGCAGCAGAGATCTTCCTTCGTCCGGAGACGGCACAGGGCATTTATGTAAACTTTCTCAACGTGCAGCAGGCGATGCGCCAGAAGGTGCCGTTCGGCATCGCGCAGATCGGCAAGGCATTCCGGAACGAGATCACCCCCGGCAATTTCATCTTTAGAACTCGTGAATTCGAGCAGATGGAGATGCAATTCTTCGTCGAGCCGGGCACCGACATGCAGTGGTTCGACTACTGGAAGGAACAGCGCATGATGTGGCATCGCGGCCTCGGCCTCGCCGAGGACCGCCTGCAGTTCCATCAACACACGAAAGAGGAGCTCGCGCACTACGCGCGCGCGGCATTCGACATCCAGTTCGACTTTGGCGGCACGCTCGGCTTCCAGGAAATCGAGGGCGTCCACAATCGAGGCGACTTCGATCTCACGCAGCACCAGAAGCACTCGGGAAAGAAGCTCGAGTACTTCGATCAGCCGAACAATCGGCGCTTCGTGCCTTTGGTAGTGGAGACATCAGTCGGCGCCGACCGCACCACGTTGGCTCTGCTCGTCAACGCCTATCGAGAAGAGCAGGTTGCTGGCGAGGAAGAGGGACGAACCGTGCTTGCTTTGACGCCCTCGCTGGCGCCGGTGAAGGCCGGTGTATTCCCACTCGTCAAGAAAGATGGTATGCCGGAGTTCGCCGAGAAGCTGGCGAGGGAGTTGCGGCTTGCCTTCCCCGTCTTCTACGACGAGTCGGGAGCAATTGGCCGGCGCTATCGCCGCCAAGATGAGATCGGAACGCCATACTGTATCACCGTCGACGGACAGACGATGCAAGACGGCACCGTAACGATTCGCGACCGCGACTCCCTGCAGCAGGAACGAGTTGCCGCGGACAGGGCAAAGGACGTGATCAGCGCGCGACTCGCGGAAACGTGACGCGCCGGGAGGGGACGAGATGGCGGTGCTGAACACGACTTCGCTTTCGGTGGACCGATTGCGTCGCGAGGGCGAAGCGTTCACGGAGGAGTTGTCGCGCGAGTACTATCTCGCGAGCTCCGGACAGAAGGCAACGGCCGAGTTGCAGCCGATCTACGCGAAGTACGCGGCGATTCTCGGGCCGGATGCACTGGCGATGGTGCTCGAGCTGTTTCGGGGCGCGCCGGCCGACAGTGAGGAGTTTCGCGGCACGCGCATCCTCACCGACATGCTCGTCGAGGCGCAGAGCGCCCGCGAGCTCGCCGCGCTCGACGAGCGGGAGATCGCCTGGGAGGGGAGCGCGATCGTTCGGCTCGCTG
>DATEHJ010000400.1:0-9017 GCA_035279645.1 Gemmatimonadaceae bacterium | reverse complement strand
TGAGAAGGACCGATCTCAAATCTCAGTTCTGAGATCTCAGTCTCGGTTTTGTCTGATCACTGAGACTGAGACTCGCGATCTGAGACGTGAGATCCTTCCTTTTCCAAGCGCGTGACTGGCATCCCACCCGCGACGGCGAGTCCAGATGCGAGACACGGAGTCTCGAGGCGCGCGACGTGAGACCAAGCCACGGTCTCACGTCCGGCATCACGAGCCTCCGCGTCTCGATTCTGGACTCGCCGAGCCCGGGTGAGATGCGTGCTCGCCACCGCGAGAAGGATCGATCTCAGATCTCAGTCCTCAGATCTCACTCTCGTTCATCCTGACGCAAGCCGGCGGAATGGCCTGGCACGCGACCGCGGACCGACGTAACCTTGCGCCGCCATGCGGCCCCTCCTCGCCCTCGCACTGCTCGCCGTCCTCTCCTGCCAGAGCGGACGACCCGACGACGGCCGGACGGTCATCACGTTCGCCGGTAGCGCGCTCGGCGCCGAGGGGGAAGTACTCGCGCGAGAAGTCACTCGATTCGAACGTGCTAATCCCACGATTAATGTGCGCGTGCAGCACACGCCGGACGATGCCACGCAGCGGCATCAGCTGTTCGTGCAGTGGCTCAACGCGCGCGCTGGTGATCCCGATGTCCTGCAGCTCGACGTTGTGTGGACGCCCGAGTTCGCGGCCGCGGGATGGGTGCTCTCGCTCGACCGCTGGCATCCGGCCGCGGGCGATTTCTTTCCGTCGACCATCGCGGCGAACACGTGGGCCGGCTCGCTCTTCGCCATCCCATGGTGGATGGATATCGGGATGCTCTATTGGCGTACCGACCTCTTTCGCGCGCCGCCCGCGTCGATGGACGAAATGGTGGCCGACATGGAGCGCGCGCGCCGGGCGGGCGTTCCCTATGGAATAGTGTGGCAAGGCGCGCGGTACGAGGGACTCGTCACGTGCTTTCTCGAGTACCTCGGCGCGTTTGGCGGCAAGGTGATGACCGACGACGGGCGCATCGTCGTCGATTCGCCGGAGGGGATCCGCGCGCTCAGCTTCGTGCGTCAATTGCTCACGAGCGGGGCGACGCCGGCGGAAGTGCTGACGTGGCACGAGGAGGAATCGCGTTTCGCGTTTCAGAACGCGAACGCCGCGTTCATGCGCAACTGGCCGTACGCCGTGACGATCATGAACGCACCGAAGGATTCGCGCGTCGCCGGCAAGTTCGCGGTCGCCGCGATGCCCAGTGCGCCGGGCGGCGTGTCGACCGCTACGTTAGGCGGATCGGCGCTCGGGATCAACGCGTTCACCGAACACGCCGACGCGGCGTGGAAGCTGGTCGACTTCCTGACCGCGCCCGAGCAGATGCTCGAGCGGTCGCGGCTCGGCGGGTACCCGCCGCGCCGCTCACTGTACGACGACCCGCGCCTGGCGGGCGTGATCCCGATTCCTGTCGCCCTCGCGCGGAGCATCGTCGAGCGCGCAGCGCCGCGGCCGGCGACGCCTATCTACTCGCAACTCTCGGAGCTACTGCAGATCGATCTCCATCGAGCGCTTTCGGGACAGGTCGCGCCCGACCAGGCACTTCACGACGCCGCGCGCGCGATGAATGCCCTCGTCGAGCGAACGCACATCCGTGATCTCGTGGCCAGCCGGAAGCGCAGCGCGCCGTGAAAGCGAAACGCCTGGCTGACGAGTCGAGCGACGCGCGCGCCGGCTGGCTGCTCACGGCGCCGGCGCTGGCGGTGATTCTCTTGATCGCGCTCTTCCCACTCGGTTGGACTGTCTGGGAATCGCTACACCAGCACGACCTGCGCATGCCCTGGCTCGGGCGCCCCTTTGTCGGGCTCGGCAACTACCTCGCAATCATGCAGGACGCGCGCTTCTGGCAGGCGTTAGGCCACACCGCGATTTTCGCGGTGCTCAGCGTGTCGCTGGAGCTGTCGTTAGGACTCGCGCTCGCGCTGGCGATGAATCAGGCCTTTCGCGGGCGCGGCGTCGTGCGCGCGGCGGTGCTCGTTCCCTGGGCGATCCCAACCGTCGTCGCCGCGCTGCTCTGGCGATTCATGTTCGATTCCCAAGCAGGGATAGCCAACGTGCTGCTTTCGGACGTCGGCCTGCTCCATCATCCGCTCGTCTGGTTCGTGAAGGCAACCACGGCCTGGGTGCCGGTGATCCTGGCCGACGTCTGGAAAACGACGCCTTTCGTCGGCCTGCTGTTGTTGGCTGGACTGCAAAGCATCGACAAAGAGTTGTACGAGGCGGCAGCGACCGATGGCGCGAGCGCGTGGTGGCAGCTCCGGCACATAACGATTCCACTCCTCAAGCCGGCGATCCTGGTCGCGCTGATCTTTCGCACGCTCGACGCATTTCGCGTGTTCGATCTCATCTATGTCATGACTGGCGGTGGTCCGGGCACGTCCACGGAGCCCGTCGCGCTCTACACCTTCAATTCTCTGTTGCAGAACCTGGAGTTCGGCTACGGGGCCGCGCTATCGGTTATCGTTTTCCTGGTGACTTTCGGTCTCGCCCTGCTCTACATGCGCGGACTGGGACTCGACCTCGCAGGGCCGAGGGGCCGCCGATGACGGGCAAGATCGCGGCGCGGGTTGGGCTCATCCTCCTCGTTGTCTTCGCGGCATTTCCCTTCTACTGGGCGGTGGTCGCGTCGTTCACCCCCGAGGCGACGCTTTTTCGCGAGCCGTCGCTCTGGCCGCACACATTGATCCTCGATCACTACCGCGCGCTCTTCACCGAGCGCGACTTCTGGACGCCAATTAAGAACTCACTTGTCGTCGCGGGCGCGACGACGGTGTTTTGTGTGGTGATCGGCGCCTTCGCCGCGTACGCGCTGGCGCGGATCGAGTTTCCGTGGAAGCGCACCATCCTCGGGTTCATTCTCGCCGTCACGATGTTCCCGCAGATCTCGATCGTGAGCCCGCTCTACATGCTCCTGCGGTCGCTCCGGCTCATCAACACCTATCCGGGACTGGTGCTGCCTTACGTGACGTTCGCGATGCCACTCGCCGTGTGGCTCCTCGTGGGATTCTTTCGACAACTGCCGCCGGACCTCGAGGAAGCTGCGATGGTGGATGGCGCGTCGCGCTGGCAGAGCTTCACCCGCGTGATCCTCCCGCTCACCGGCCCTGGGCTCGCGACGACGGCGATTCTGACGTTCATCTATTGCTGGAACGAGTTTTTGTTCGCGCTCTCGTTCACGCTCGGGCCGGAGCGGTACACGGTGCCGGTCGCGATCGCGCTCTTTCGCGGTCAGTATCAGGTGCCCTGGGGTCAGGTTCTCGCCGCGACAGTGGTCGCCACGGCGCCGGTGGCGATCGTGGTTCTCGCGTTTCAGCGACGCATCGTGCAGGGTTTGACGGCGGGTGCGGTGAAAGGATGATGCTTCTGTCATCCCGAGGAGCGAAGCGACGAGGGATCTGCTTGAACGCGCGAAAAGCAGATTCCTCGCTGCGCTCGGAATGACAGGGGGACGTGCTCGGAATGACAGGGGGACGTGCTCGGAATGACAGGGGGACGTGCTCGGAATGACAAGGAGCCATGGCTCGCATAACGCTGGATCGAATCGACAAGCGCTACCCTAACGGCTACGTCGCCTCGCGGGATCTCTCCCTCGAGATCGCTGACGGCGAGCTGCTCGTGCTCGTCGGGCCGTCGGGAAGCGGTAAGTCGACGGTGCTGCGCATGATCGCGGGGCTGGAGAAGCCGACTGGCGGCACGATCACGATCGGCGATCGAGACGTCACGCATCTTCCGCCCCAAGAGCGCGACATTGCGATGGTCTTTCAGAGCTACGCGCTCTATCCGCACATGACGGTGCGCGAGAACATGGCCTTCGGGCTGCGACTCAGGCGGCAGCCGGACGTAATGGTCGCGCGGCGGATCGGCGAGGTGGCGGAGGCCCTCGGCCTAACGCCGATGCTGGACCGCAAGCCGGCGCAGCTCTCGGGCGGGCAGCGCCAGCGGGTGGCGCTCGGGCGCGCGATCGTGCGCGAACCGAAGGCCTTCCTCTTCGACGAGCCACTCTCGAACCTCGACGCGCAGCTGCGCGTCGAAACGCGTGCCGAATTGGCGCGACTGCATCGACGGCTTGGCGCAACGATGGTCTACGTCACCCACGACCAGGTGGAGGCGATGACCCTCGGCACCCGCGTGGCGGTGCTCAAGGATGGCATGCTCCAGCAGGTCGCGCCACCGATGGAGATGTATCGCGAGCCGCGGAACCAATTCGTCGCGAGCTTCATCGGTAGTCCCTCGATGAACTTCGTCAGGGGCGCCATTCAACGAGATGGGGGTCGTTTGCGATTCGTGGCCCCCGGGTTTTCACTAGCGTTGCCCGACGGCAAGACGGTTCGAGAAGGCGCGGCGGTCGCTGGTGTGAGGCCACACGACATCGCGCTCGAAGGTCAGGACAATACAGGAGCTCGCGGCGTTGTCTCTCTCGTGGAGCCGTTGGGGAGTGAACAGATCGTATATGTGTCGGTGCCTGGCGGGCAGGATCTCGTGGCCGCCGTAGGCGCCGAACGGTCGCCGAGGGTCGACGAACCGGTTGGGCTGCGCATTTCGCCGGCCGCGGTGCACTTTTTCGATCTGGCGAGCGGGGAACGCTTGCGTTAGGCGGTTAGCTCGTAGCGTTGAGCGTTGTGCGTAGAGCGTTGGGCGCTCGGCTAAGTGATCTGATCACACGGGCTCCAACGATATGGCGCTCAACGCACAACGCTGAACGCACCACGCTGAGCGCTATTGCGAAAATCTGTCTTGACATTGTTCGTCCCCACCATCATATCACCGCCCAGTTTACAGCCGTGTTACAGCCGCTCACTCGCCGGTGACGAAATCGCCCGGCGAAAAGTTGGCTTGTAGCGGTTTGGCGTGATCGAGGTTCCCACAGTCCTCACTTCGTGGAGGGAAGTCGCATGGCATCGGGTCGCTTCCTAGTTCCCGTGCTCGTAGGTGGCTTGCTTCTCGGCAGCCAACTACGCGCGCAGGGCACCACCGGCACAATCACCGGTCGCGTGGTTGACAGCGCGAGTCAACAAGGCATCGCGAATGTCAACGTCGTGATTATGGGTGGCCAGCGCGGAACATTGAGCAGGGATGACGGCGGCTTCACGCTGACGGGCGTGTCTGCCGGCTCGTACACTGTGCGCGTCAGTCGCATCGGCTATCGACCACAGACGCAACCGGCTGTCGTTACCGCTGGTGCGTCGATCACCGTCAATTTCACGATGAATCGCCAGGCGGCAGTGCTGAGCGAAATCGTGGTAACCGGTTACGGCACTCAGCGGCGTGAGGCCATCTCCGGTTCAGTGTCCACCGTCGATGCAACCCAGGCCGACGTTGGCGTGGTGACCAACGCGAATCAAATGCTCACCGCTCGCGTGGCTGGTGTACAGCTGACGCAGAACAGCGGTGAGCCTGGGGCGGGCGCTCAGATCCGCATTCGCGGCGGCACGTCGATCAGCGCGAGCAACGATCCGCTGTATGTCGTGGACGGCGTTCCGCTGCAGAACGCGTCGACGTCGCCCGACGCGGCTGGCGTCGCTTACAACGCGCAGCTAGCGCGCAGCCCCCTCAATTCGATCAACCCGAGCGACATCGAGTCGATTACGGTCCTCAAGGACGCCGCGGCGACGGCGATCTACGGGAGCCGCGGCGCGAACGGTGTCGTTCTGATCACGACCAAGCGTGGCGTGACCCAGGCGGCCGGTAACATGGAATACGACGCGTACGTCGGTGCGTCGTCGCCCGCCAAGAAGCTCGGCCTCGCCACAGGTGATCAGTATCGTTCGTACGTACAAAGCCAGGTCGCATCTGGCGGGCTTCCCGCCACGGCGGCGAGCAGCCTTGGCACCGCGAGCACGGATTGGGAGGACGCGGTCGAGCGAACCGGTATCGCGACGAACCACAACGTCGCCTTCTCCGGCGGTTCGGCGCAGACGCAGTATCGCGCCTCGCTCAACTACTTCGATCAGGAAGCCGTGATCATCGGGAATGGCCTGAAGCGCTATCAGGGTCGCCTGAACGCCAACCATGATGCGATGAGTGGAAAGCTGCGCATCGGGCTCAACCTGATGGCGTCGCGCGTGAACAACATCTACGGACCGATCGAGAACGGCGGTGGCTTCACCGGCGGTTTGTTCACGAACATGCTCATCTACAATCCGACCTTCCCGGTCAAGACGGCGACTGGCTCGTACTATGAAGTCGGGACAGGCGCGCAGGACGTTCGCAATCCGGTCGGGATGGCCAGAGAGATCCAGGATATCGCCCCCGAAGATCGCATTCTCGGCAACGCCACCGCGACGTACAGCTTGTTCTCGAATCTGACTTCGCAGACGACGGTCGGTATCGACAACAACAACTCCACGCGGCGAGTCTATTATCCGCGCAGCAGCCCGATTGGCGCCGGTGCGGGTGGAATCGCGGTGCAGTCGCAGCTTCAGTTGAACAACCAGAACCTTCAGCAACTGCTCACATTCTCGCCGCACTTCGGCGCGAGCAGCGAGCTCGAGGTCGTCGGCGGGTACGAGTACACGCACGTCGACAACCGCGGCTTCAACGCGCAGGCGCAGGGCTTCATCACCGACGCCTTCGGCGTAGACAATCTTGGCGCCGCCACGGCATCGGCTTCGCCGCTGCCGACCTCCTATGAGAACGAGAGCGTGCTCGTTTCGTTCTTCGGCCGCGCGAACTACGGCTTCGCGAACAAGTACTTCCTCACCGGAGTTCTCCGGAGAGACGGCTCCTCGATCCTGGCTCCCGGGCACCAGTGGGAACTGTTCCCGGCCCTCTCGGGTTCGTGGCGTTTGAGCGAGGAGTCCTTCTTCAAGGGCGGCGTTTTCTCCAACCTCTCGATCCGAGCGGGATGGGGGAAGCAAGGAAACCAAGCGGTGCAGCCTTATCAGACGCAGCTGCTGCTTCGTACGGATAACGGTGCGGCCTACCCATTCGGTGGCGTCGTCACCACGGGTCTTCGCGCCGCGCAGGTCGGCAACCCGAATCTCAAGTGGGAGACGGCGACGCAGACCAGCGTCGGCGTCGACTACGGCCTCTGGAGCGATCGCCTAACGGGAAGCGTCGAGTTCTACAACAAGACCACGAAGGACCTGCTCTTCACGGTCAGCGTCCCGCAGCCGGCGGTCGTGAGCACGCGCCTCGAGAACATCGGCAGCCTGCGCAATCGCGGCCTCGAGGCCTCGGTCGATGGCGAGATGTGGCGCAGCGGCGCCAAGACGCTCTCGGGCGGCGTAATCCTCAGCGTCGAGCGCAATGAGGTCATCAGCCTCGGCGACACCTCGCGCAAGCCGATCCAGACGGGTTTCGTGAACGGTCAGGGTCAGTCGAACCAGTACTCTGAGCTCATCGTCGCGGGTCACCCGCTCGGCACCTTCTACGCGCCGAAGTTCCTCGGCGTGGTCAACGGCCAGCAGACCTTCGCCTGCCTCGCTTCCAGCGCTGGCTGCGTGGCCGGTGTGACGACGAATCCGACTGACGCCGACCGAATCTTCTACGGCAGCGCCAACCCGGACTTCACGCTCGGCCTCCACAACAACCTCACGTGGAACAAGTTCGACGCGAGTTGGCTGGTGCGCGGCGAGTTCGGTGGAAAGGTCTTCAACAACACCGCACTGGTATATCAGACGAAGAGCGATGCGAAGCAGGGACGTAACTTCCTCGCCGCGGCGCTCGATGATCCCGACAACATCAGCGAGCCTGCCAAGTACTCCACGCGCTGGATCGAGGATCGCACCTTCGTCCGTCTGCAGAACATCACCCTCGGCTACACCTGGAATCTCCCCGCTCGACTCATGAGCGGACGTACGGTTCGGACGTATGTCTCCGGTGACAACCTGATTCTTCTCACCGGCTACAAGGGCTACGATCCAGAGGTCTATTCGACCGATGGCTCCGGCGGTGGTATCGCCGTACGCGGCCTCGACTACCTGACGTATCCGCGTGCACGCACGTACACGTTCGGCGCGCACATCCAGTTCTGACGCCAAGACACCGACCATCTTTCATTCAGGGATCGGGCACTTATGAGGATATTTCCAACGAGATCCGCTCTGAGGTTCGGGCTGCGAGCGTTGCTCGTCGCGCCGGTGTTCTTCGTCGGCGAGACGTGCACCAAGCTGACCGAGGTACCTCACGACGCACTCACTCCAACCACCGCGTTCCACACGGATGCTGAAGTGCTCGCCGGTGTCGCCGGCGTGTACGCGCAGCTCCGCGCGATCGAATGGGTCGGATTCATCACGCTCGAGGATCTGACCACGGACAACGCCGTCGTGCCGACGCGCGGCAGCGACTGGTACGACAACGGCCAGTGGCTCGACCTGCATCGGCAGACGTGGACCGCGAACAGCTCGGGCGAGCTCGCCTTCGTTGACGGTGGGTGGAACGATCTGTTCAGCGGCGTCGCAAAGGCGAATCTGATGATCGACGTAGTCACGAAGGCCGGCGGCGCGAACTCACAGCAGACACTCGCCGAGCTGCGAACGCTGCGCGCATGGTACTACTACATGCTGCAGGACATGTTCGGCGGCGTGCCGCTCGTGACGACCACGGAGCTCAAGCAGTATTCGCGCTCGAAGCGAACGGAGATCTTCTCCTTCATCGAGTCGGAGCTGAACGCGGCAGCGCCCCTGCTCCCGGTGAAATGGGACGCTGGATCGTACGGCCGCATGACGCGCGGCGCGGCACTCGCGATCCTCGCGAGCCTCGAGCTCAACGCCGGCGTTTTCAACAAGGACTGCGGTCCGGCAGATTGCAGCGGCGTCGTCAAGGCGACGACGTACAACAGCTGCAACGTCGCGGTCGGCGGCGGGAAGACGGGCTGTCAAGCGGCAATCGATGCCGTAACCGCTATTCTCAACCTGGGGACGTACAGCCTGAATATCCCGCCCACGGGGAATTGGTACAACAACTTCTCGCTCTCCAACAAGAGCTCTCCGGAGAACATCTTCGTCATCGTGCACACCAACGGCACGCAGGCGATTGGTGGCAGCTGG
>DATEHJ010000399.1:0-7836 GCA_035279645.1 Gemmatimonadaceae bacterium | reverse complement strand
CTGAGCGCGGGGGGCGAGCACATGGCGCGGGCCCTCAACGCGCTCCAGCACGTGTGCGCCTTCGACAACGCGCGGATCGGCGGTGAGCATGCCGTCGACGTCGGTCCAGATCTCGATCGCTTCCGCCTGAAGCGCCGCGCCGATGAGCGCCGCGCTGTAGTCCGATCCGCCGCGGCCCAGCGTCGTCGTGAGGTGGCGCGCGTTCGAGCCGATGAACCCGCCGAGCACGGGAACCCGTCCGTCGCGAGCGAGCGGCGCGAGCAAGCGCAGCGACGCTTCGCCGATGGCGTCCACGTTAGGCTCGGCGCGCGTGAAGGCGTCGTCGGTGATGACAACGTCGCGTGCGTCGACGTGCTCGGCCGGCACGCCGCACCGCTTGAATGCGGCGACGACGAGCTGCGACGAGAGTTGCTCCCCGTACGCCGCGATCGCGTCGAGGCTCCGCGGCGTCACGTCGCCTAACGTATTGAGCGCTTCGGTGAGGTGCGCGAGCTCGTCGATCATCGCGCTCATCTCGGCGCAGACCTCCGCGCACTCGTCGGTGTCTCCGAGCAGTGTCTCCGCCTCGTGCATGTGCCGCTCGCGCAATACCTCGATGCTGCGAATCGCGCCGATCAGTTGGCCGCGCGACGACTGCTCGGCGATTGCCAGGAGGGCGTTGGTGACTCCAGCCATCGCCGACACGACGACGATAGGGCGACGGTCGCCGCGCGAGACGACGATCGACGCGGCGCGTCGAATCGCGTCAGCGTCCCCGACCGAGGTGCCGCCGAACTTGACGACGATCACGGATCACCGCGGCAGCAAGCCGCAGTTGACCATCAGCTCCGCGTTCAAAACCGAAGCGCCGGCGGCGCCGCGTACCACGTTGTCTCCCACGGCGACGAGCTTGATGTCGAACACCGCATCGGGTCGCACTCGGCCAACGCTCACCGTCATGCCACTACCGCGAGCGACGTCGCGCCGCGGCTGCGGACGGTCCGGGTGATCCAGAAGCTGCACGGGCTGAGAAGGTGACGAGGGCAGGCCGCGGGCGACGTCGGCGCCCTGCCAGTCGCGTATCGCCGCCTTTACATCATCAACCGTAGCGCGTTCGCGCAACCGTATGGAAGCGCAAACCGTGTGACCATTCTCCACGGCGACGCGGTTGCAGTGGGCGCTCACCGTCATCGGAGCGCTGACGATCTCGTCCTGTTCAGCGGTGCCGAGGAACTTCCGCAGCTCGTTCTCGACCTTGTCCTCCTCGTCATTGATGAAGGGAATGACGTTGCCGAGGATGTCGAGCGAGGCGACACCGGGATATCCCGCGCCCGAAACCGCCTGCATCGTGGACACGAACACGTCCATGATACCAAAACGCTCATGAATCGGCGCCAGCGCCAGCGTCGCTACGATCGTCGAGCAGTTCCCATTCGTGACGATGCCGCCTCCGCTCTTCCAGCCGCGGTTCCGACGCTGCGCTTCGAGAACCCGCAAGTGTCCGGGATTCACCTCGGCGATGACAAGCGGCACGTCGGGCGCCATGCGGTGATTCTTGGCGTTGCTCAGGACGAATTTCCCCGCCTTCGCAAAGGCCAGTTCCGCCTCTCCGGCAACACCCGAGTCGAGAGCGGAGAAGACGATGTCCGCCGAAATGGCGGCCGGATCGCACATGACGATTTTCTTGCCGGCGACGCTCTCCGGCATGTGCCCCGCCGTCACCCAACGAACCGTCTCGCCGTACAGCTTCCCGGCCGAGCGCTCCGACGCCGCCACCTCGGCGAGCTCGAACCAGGGATGGTTTTCGAGGAGCCGCACGAAGGTTTGGCCGACAGCGCCGGTGGCCCCGAGCACCGCGACGCGCCGTCGCTCGCCAGATCCGTCTCCATGCCGCGGCTGCGGGGTCATGTTCAGCTCGCGAGGAGGGATCGCACGATGCGGTCGTACGAGTCCACGGCAGCGCGCAGTTCGCGCACGTCGATGAACTCCTCGGGCGTATGTGCGACGTGAATCGATCCGGGGCCGAAGAGCAACGGTGTGCCCCAGCGACTGAGCAGCGGAATGTCGGTGGTGTACGCGACGGGCGCGACGTCGAAACCGGTGATTGTGTGAAAATGCTGCGCGGGAATGTAGGAGCCCCACTCGAGCTCCGCCTTGCCCTTCGCCCAATCCACCAGCATCGCGCGCAGCGGCTCGACCGGTCCCACGAGGCGGAACATCACCTCGGCCTCACAGAGCTCGGGGACGATGTTCGCTTCCGTACCACCGCGGATCGTGCCGATGTTCACCGTCGTGTCACCGAGCACGGGGTCTGTCGGCAGGGAGAGGCTGCGGATCGTTGGCAGGAGGGCGAGCATTGGCTCGATCGCTGAACGGCCGAGATGCGCGTACGCCGAGTGCGCGGCCTTGCCGCGAATGCGAACCGTGACTCGCTGTGATCCCTTTGCGCCGCTCGCAAGCTTGCTCTCCGTCGGCTCGCCATTCACCAGGAACTTGCTCGTTGCCGGCAGGCGATTGGCCGTTCGCGCGCCATCCGAGCCCTTCTCCTCACCAACGACGAACAAGAGATCGACACGTTCCTCGCCGTTCGTGGCAAGCCGGTCGGCGGCGCTCAGCATAGCGGCGGCGATCCCCTTCGCGTCCGCCGCTCCGCGCCCGGTGAGCCGATCGCCCTGGAGCTTGGGCGGGAGATAGGGGGGCACCGTATCGAGGTGAGTCGAGAGGGTTACGCCACGTCCATCTCGCGTCGCCCAGATGTTCGCGCGGCCACGCGTCACTTCCTGGAGATTCACGTTCCAGCCGCGCGCGATGAGCCAGCGCGCGACAAAATCGATCGCGCGACTTTCGGCGCCGGTCGATGAGTCGATTGCCAACAGCTCCGCCGCGAGCGCCACGACGTCAGTCATGACGCAAAGCTAGCCGGGCCCTTTCGCACTGCCAAACTAGGAGGGCAGCCGCCGCGGTCGACCAGCGTTGTCACCAGATTCACGTACTCCACGTCCGCGACCTACGCCATGGACGTCGGCGGGCGGCCGCTCCGGCTCGCCGGCGCAATCGATCCGACGCTCCGGCGCCCCCGGCGTCGCCTCGCGCGACTGCTCTTTCAGGAATTTGGCTCCGCGCTCCGTCATGCTCCTCACTCGAGCGGTCGAAGGGATGAAAACGCACAACACGCGCCATGCGTCTACCGCGGACACAAACGAGGATCATACGGGAATTCCAGGATTGGTTGGGAATCGAGGGGCCGCCCTTTGAGCTTTTCCACTTGGGTGAGTGGATCTTGGGTACTTGAACAGCCGGACGCAGATGAACGCTGATTATTGCAGATGAACGCTGATACTGCTGGAAGCGTGGAGGCTGTTAACAAAAAGCCCCCGCCTTTGTTGTAGGTATCAGCGTTCATCTGCCAACATCTGCGTCCGGCCGTTCAACTACCGAGAGCTCGACAGAGTGCTCAACTACCCCGGAAGATCCCAAAACGAGCGCCAATTTGGCGCGCGCCGTTGGTCATTCCGCTGCGCCACTCAACATCTCAACGACGCAACCGATATTTGACCTGAGGACGCCGCTCACGTCCTTCCTCGCCATCAGAACGCGTATGGAATCGTGCGACATCGCCGTTGCTCCGCAGGACTTCGCCGAAGCGCGCCGTGTCATGTCCGAGTGTTGGATTTACACGAATACGCGCGGTCTTCGCCCGATGACGCTGCATGGCAACGGGTCATCGCTTGCCATCGATGGGCAGCGTCTCGTGCGCTGGTGTATCCTCGACGACGAAGTACCCCGATCGATCGTCGCCTACCTGTACTGCGCGGACCAGCCCTCCGCCGAGATGCGCGAGCGCGTCACCGATCTCGCCCGCGAGCGATTCGGTTGCCGTCGCGCGGTACCCTGCCAGGCCGACTAGCGGACTGTAATTGAAATGTTGAGACCAGGCGCTGAGGGGCCGCACTCAAACACTTCGGTTAGGACTCACGTCCGCTGACTTTACCCGCTATTTGTGTCGATTCTCACGCGAAATGATTTGCGCGTGAGGTAGCGCTGATGTTCGCCAGGTACCATCGGGTCGCACACTCACCCGGAGATGGTACCATGACGACATCTTTCGCTATTCGATTGGCGCTCCCGCTGGCCCTGCTCGTTCCATTGGGGAGCCTGGCCGCCCAGCAGGACCAGCATCTGGTCCGCATTGGCTTCGCCGGCGGCGTTGTCGTGCCGACAGCCGACGCACGCAATGCGCTCAAGCAGGGAGTCCAGGGACAGGGATTTCTGCTCTTCAATCTCGGCGGGTTTCCCCTGCGGCTGAACCTCGGCTACCAGCATTTCAACTTGGCGGACGCGCTCAAATCGGCGCAGTCGGGCGGGGGCACGACCGACGGATCGAGCAACATCCTGGGCGGGGTGGCCGGCACTCAGATCAATCTGCTCCCCGGACCGGTCCGACCGTACATCCTCGCCGGAGTCGGTGGGTTCAATGTTACCAACATGCTCACAGCGGCGAACGGCCAGTCGACGTCGACCTCGCAATTGAATTGGGGCCTGGACGGCGGGGCGGGATTGGCGATCAGCATCGGGCGGCTGTCGGCCTTTGTCGAAGGGCGTGTTCAGAACGTGTACACGCAGAAAGGAATGGCGGACTTGAAGTCCATTCAGTCGGTGCCGGTGAGCTTCGGCATCATGTTCTAATTCTCTGAACTGCTCGATCGTGAGGATTGGAGCAACTGTTTGTCGAGCAGAGTGTGGTTTGTTTTCGCGAGCGAGTGTTGCAGGCGCTCCACTGTACGTGGAGCGCCGTGACACGCGCTGGCATCAAACGCGAATGGTCTCAACGAGTTAGTTGGACGAGTTTCACAACGTGTAACACGCCTGATCCTTGCATGGGGCCCCGGCCGCGTAGGCAGCCTTGATCTCTCGCGGCCAGTTTCGTCCAGGAGGCACTCATGTCGCTGCGTCAGCAGGTGCGTTTCGCGTTTGCGTTCGTTTGCTCGCTCGTACTGTTGGCCGGTTGCGAAAAGTCCCCGACTGGCACGACGAGCCGGCCGGTGACGCTGCATCTCTCGGCGTCGGGGCTCGTCACCACCGTCAATCTTGTCGTCGTCAAGGTGACCGCGCCGGACATCTCCGTTCCGCTGGTGTTCAACTTCCCGGTCACCAGCGGATCGATCTCCGGATCGATCGACGTACCCGCAGGTTCAAATCGTACGATCACCGCCAGTGCCTACGATGCGGGCAATACGGAGACCCATCGTGGCGTGGTAACGATGAACCTGCCGGCTGGTACACAGCCAGTGCTCACGCTGCAACTCCTACCGCTCACGAGCACTCAGCCAATCACGATCACGATCACGACCGTCGTCATCACCCTCAGCCAGACATCGTTGACGATTACCGTGGGTTTGGCGGACCCGTCTCCCCTCACGGCAACGATCAAGGACGCGAGTGGAAATCCAGTCGCTGGCGCCACGGTCAAGTGGGCGACGACGGACCCCGGAGTTGCAACGGTCGATGCGACGACTGGCCAGGTGCACGCGACCGGCGCGGGAACGGCTCAAATCGTGGCGACTTTCGCTGGCGTCGCCGCCGCGTGCAATGTGACGGTGTTCGGTGGGCAGACGGCGTCGTTAACAGTGCTGACGAACCACTTGACCGATCCGGTCTACGCCACCGCGCCCACGAATGACGATCGCCTTTTCGTTGTCCAGCGGCCTGGCGTCATCAGGCTACTCAAGAATGGCCAGCTCCAGTCGACGCCATTTCTCGACCTGACGTCCGAGGTGCTCACGAACAACGACGAGCTCGGGATGCTCAGCATGGCCTTTCATCCCAACTACGCGCAGAACCATCAGTTCTACGTCCTGTACACGCGAAATAATGGCCAGAGCATAATCGAGCAGGTCGCGCGATTCACCACGTCGGGTAATCCCGACGTGGCGAATCCCGCCAGCGAAACGCCCATTCTCAGCACCGTCCCGCGGTTTACGGATTTTCACAATGGCGGCCTTCTGATGTTCGGGCCTGACGGAAAGTTGTACATCGGGTTCGGGGACGCCGGCAATCACGACAACGCACAGGACCTCAGCAGCTTTCACGGAAAGATCCTTCGCATCGACGTCGATGCGGGGTCGCCGTACGCGGTTCCCAGCGACAATCCGCTTGTGGGCGTCGCCAATGCGAAGGGCGAGATCTGGGATTACGGCCTTCGCAATCCGTGGCGGTACTCGTTCGACTCGGCCACCGGCAATCTCTACATCGGCGACGTCGGCGAGAACCTCTTTGAGGAGGTCGACATCCATCTTGCCAATACGCCCGCGGGCAAGAATTTCGGCTGGCCGACCATGGAGGGCAATTCCTGTTTTCTCGTCTCTCCGTGCAGTCAGACGGGTCTCACGGCGCCGGTGTTCACGTACACGCACGGTCCAGAATGCGCCATCATCGGCGGCTTTGTCTATCACGGGACGGGCATTCAGGAGCTCACCGACAACTACGTGTACTCGGACCTGTGTAGCGGCGTGATTCGGAGTTTCAAGTTTGTGAATGGCGCGGTGACGGCGCAGCACGACTGGACGGCACAGTTGGGTGGCCCGCTGTCCAACGTGACGTCATTCGGCCGCGACTCGCACGGGGAGCTGTACATCATGACCCTCGGCGCCGGGACCGGCACCCTGTACAAGTTCGTGCCCGGCGCTCCCACAACCTGAACGTAGGGCGGCTCTGCGAGCCGCCAGGCAGTAGCGGACGGCGCGTGGCACGATAAAGTTCTCATGTCCACGCAGCCCGTCATGAATCACCCCCTCCCTGATCCATGCCGTTGACGAGCGAAGGCGCCGTGTCCCCTCACACGGTGTCGCGGCGCAACGCGCTCAAGTGGATGGCGCTCGCCGGTGTCGGCGCGTTAGGCGGTTGCGCGTCGCTGGGCGCCACGCGACGCAATGACCCGGCTTCGAGACGGCGTCTCGCCCCCGTTCGTGTCTCGCCGGATCGCGTGATCCGTCAGGTCGTCGGCCTGCGTCCCTTTCGTCGCTCGGGCTTTCTCGTCCGCGCCGATTCGCTCGACGACAGAGTGCTGGTGCACAACTACGGACATGGCGGCGGGGGTGTATCGCTGTCGTGGGGTACGGCGGACATGGCGGCGGAGCTCGCGCTTGCGTCGGCTCAGCGGGTGGCGGCGGTGGTCGGCTGCGGCGCGGTGGGGCTCGCAACCGCGCGCCTCCTGCAGGATCGCGGCTTCGGGGTCACGATCTACGCCCGCGATCTGCCGCCAAATACGACGTCCAACATCGCCGGCGCGCAGTGGTCGCCGGTGACGGTCGCTGACGCCGACCAGGTCACGCCGGCCTTCGAGGCACAGTTCGTTCGGGCGTCGCGCTTCGCATATCGCTATTTCCAGAACATGGCGGGCGCGCGATATGGCATCGCCTGGCGCGAGAACTATTCGCTGTCATCGCTTTCGGCGACTCCGCCGAACGGCGGAGGGTGGGAGACGCCGCTGCTGCGAGACATCCTTCCACGAGCGGTGTTGGCGCCTGACGAGAGCCCGTTCGAGGGATTCCGTGTTTCGCGTTTCCTCACGATGCACGTCGAGCCCTCGGTCTACTTGGCCCAGGTGCTCCAGGATTTTCGCATCGCCGGCGGCCGTGTCGTGCTGCGCGAGTTCGCCGACGCGCGATCGATTACGGCACTCCCGGAGCCGGTGATCGTCAACTGCACGGGGTTGTCGGCGGGAAAGCTGTTCAACGATACGGACGTGATGCCGATCAAGGGACAGCTCACCGTAGTCGCGCCGCAGCCCGAGGTCGACTACATAACGATCGGGCCGGGCGACTTGTACATGATGCCACGACAAGACGGCATCATCCT
>DATEHJ010000398.1:0-2775 GCA_035279645.1 Gemmatimonadaceae bacterium | reverse complement strand
CCAGCGCGTCACCATGTTTCTCGCGATCGCGCTCGCCTGCTCGATGTCGCTCTGTGCGCCGGTCGTTCTCGTGCCGAAGACGAGCTCCTCGGCGGCACGCCCGCCGAGGGCGCCGATGATCTTGCCACGCAAATAATCTTCGGGATAGTTGTACCGATCGCTGTCGGGCCGCTGGTACGTAACGCCTAACGCCTCGCCGCGTGGGACGATGGACACGCGATGGACCGGGTCGGCCCCGGGAATGACGAGGCCGAGAATGGCGTGGCCGCCTTCGTGATACGCGATGCGCTCGCGCTCCTCACGGTTGAGCAGGAGGGGTCGCTCAGGACCGAGCACGATCTTCTCGAGCGCGTCGAGAAAGTCTTTTTGATGTACCTCGTTCTGATTGCGACGCGCGGCGAGCAGTGCCGCCTCGTTCACCAGGTTGCGCAAGTCGGCGCCGGCGACTCCGGGCGTGACCGCACCGAGCTCTCCCAAATTGACGTCCGGCGCGAGCGGCACGTGGCGAGTATGAACTTTCAGAATGGCTTCGCGGCCTTTCCGATCGGGGAGGTTCACGACAACACGGCGGTCGAACCGCCCGGGGCGGAGGAGTGCCTTATCGAGCACGTCTGGCTGATTCGTCGCCGCGAGCACGATGATTCCCTGGCGACTCGAGAAGCCATCCATCTCGGTGAGGAGCTGGTTTAGCGTTTGCTCCTGCTCGCTCGAGCCGCCGATCGCGAACTGTCCGCGCGCGCGCCCGATCGAGTCGAGCTCGTCGATGAAGATGATCGCCGGGGCGTTCTCGCGTGCCTGCTTGAAGAGGTCGCGCACGCGCGCGGCGCCGACGCCGACGATGAATTCCACGAACTCCGAGCCGCTCATGGAGAAGAAGGGCACACCGGCTTCGCCGGCGACGGCCCGGGCAAGCAACGTCTTGCCCGTACCCGGCGCGCCGACGAGAAGCACGCCTTTCGGCGCGGTTCCTCCGAGCCGGGTGTATTTCGGAGGATCCTTGAGGAAGTCCACGAGCTCGACGAGCTCCTCTTCCGCCTCGTCGATCCCGGCGACGTCGTCGAAGGTGACCTTCGTCTCCTGCGTCGTGTCGAAGCGACGAGCGGTACTACGGCCCAGTCCCATGAGGCCCCCGCCGATACCCCCCTGCTTCGCCGCGCGTCGAAAGAGCCATACGTACGCACCGATGAGCAGGAGACCTGGAGCAAAGCTCAACAGCAGACTGGACCACGTGGAGCCCTGTTGAATCGGTTCGGCGCTGATCTCCACACCTTTCGAGATCAGTAGGGTCTCCAATCCCGGGTCGACGAACGCAGGGAGAGTGGTCTGGAAGTCGACGATGGGCCGAGGCGTCGCACGGGTCGCCGAGTCTGGCTTTGCGGGGTAGGTGACTGCGGACTTGAAGCGGCCCGTAATACTTTCGCCGCGACTGTAGATCTTCGCGACGTTGCCCTGCGTCACCTGCTCCTTGAAAAGTGTGTATGGCACCTTTCCCGGTTCCGGGCTCGGAAAGAGCAGCCGAATGAGCAGGTAGTTGGCGAGCAAGACGATGAGGAACGTGAGCCAAGTGCGACGCGGGGGCATCCGCGACGCCGCCTTGTCGGTTTGCTGAGGCTTGCTGCCCTCACGTCCGCCTACCTTCTGGGGCGGTGAGCTCTGCGTCTTCATGTGCGAGGTGTCTGAGTTCACGTCGCGCTCTCGGTCGGAACGTTGTCACACTGCGAGTACTTAGAGATATGATGCAGGTGACTCCGCCGCCATGTCGCAGAAGCCCGCAAACGGGTTTTGGCACCTAACGAGGCAACCTCATGACTCACGTTGACCGTCCCCTCCCAGACCACTCCGCTACGGCGATGCCCGACAACCAATCCTGGGTCGTGGCTCGCACGGCGGCGGGCAGCTACCGCACAGACCTCACCGTCGGCCCGCACACGTTCACGGCTGACGAACCGTTGTCTGTCGGTGGCGGCAACGCTGGGCCGACGCCGTACGAGTACCTTCTCAGTGCGCTCGGTGCCTGTACGGCGATGACCATTCACATGTACGCCGCGCGAAAGACATGGCCACTCGACGACGTCATCGTGCGATTGCGCGGCGGCCGGTCGCACGCCGCTGACTGCGAGAACTGCGAAGGGCCGCCAGTCGGCATTCGCCGCATCGAACGGCAGATCGAGCTGAGTGGGTCGCTCACCGACGAGCAACGTCAGCGCCTCCTCGAGATTGCCGATCGGTGCCCAGTGAAGCAGACGTTCGAGCGCGGCCTCCAGATCGTTGCCGCGGTTGAACCGGCGTCGCCGGAGCGTGGCGCCCAGCGGAGTGAGTGAATGCTCAAGGCGCGGCGCTATTTCCGGATAACCCTCCCGCGAGACCAACCCATCGTTTCACCGAGTGCCCTCAAATGCCCTCTTGGAGTGCCGGGTACGTTGCGGTGGGTCCCGTTCGTAATCAACCACGCGTGAGCGTCGCGCTCTGGGATACATGACGACAATGGCCGCTCCCGCTTCGCTGCTCACGAGCGCGCGCCTCGATCACGTGTGGCCGACACTGACCGAGTCGCAGGTTGCGCGCATTGCGACACGAGGACGCCGCCGACGAGTCGGGCGCGGCGACATTCTGCTCGATGCCGGTGAGCCGTCGGCTCGCATGTTCGTCGTCATCGAAGGGACGATCGAGATCATTCGCGCGACGGATAGTGTCGAACAGCTCGTCGTGACTTTCGGACCCGGGATGTTCAGCGGCGAGGGCGCCATGCTCACGGGCCGACCCGTGTTCGTCCGA
>DATEHJ010000397.1:0-5516 GCA_035279645.1 Gemmatimonadaceae bacterium | reverse complement strand
GGCGAGCGCGGGACCGATCCCTTTGACGCGTCGCAGGTTCGCAATCGAGCCAAATGGTCCGCGCTTTTCGCGATCGACAGTTATTCGACGGGCGAGCACCGGCCCGACACCCGGTAGCGCGTCGAGTTGCGCCGCCGTCGCGATATCGACGTCGATGACCCCGACCGGCAACAGGCGGGCGCCCTTCGCGTTAGGCGGCGAGCGCCGGGTGAGCGAGTCTCCGGCGGGCAAACTGTCCGGGGGCAGCCGATGGCGTCCACGCGCGGTGCGCCCCTTGGCGCCACTGTGCTTGACGCGGCGCGCCGAATCTACGGCGGCCAGTTGCCCATCGAGCGCCTGAGCATTCGCCGGCGACACGTTCTCGATGGTCCCGACCGCCCGTAGCGCGCGTACCGATGCACCCAGCAGCGCGACGCTGGCGAGGAAGAGGAGCGCTTTCTTTTCTGCTGGAGTTGGCATGCGGCGAGGTTACCAACGGAACCCTCTGCCGCCATGATCATTTTCTTTCAACTCGGCGCAAAATGGCGCTTGAAGCTTTTCGCTCGACAAGGCCTAACGAGTAACCAGCGCGACGGCGACGTCTCCAACGACTTGAAGGCTGCGCGCGGACACCTTGTCATACGTGTCCTGCATCGTGTGATGCAGATTGTTCGGTCCGGGCTCGCAGCCAACGGTGCCGTCGAGGCAGTAATCCCGATCGATGACGTCGATGACGCGCAGTCCGCGCGCCAGGAGCGGCACGTGATCGTCCGTCATGCCACCCGGGTTCTGCGCTACGAAGAACTTCCCGTAGCCCAGATCTTCCGCCGTCGACCACACTCGTGTCACAACCTCCGGCGCGGCGGTTACCGAATTCGACTCCTGATAGAGCTGCAGGCTCTTGTCGCCGATCATGTCGAACAACACGCCGAAGATCGGTCGATAGTCGGGTGAGGGCAGATGATTCGCGAAGTATGTCGAACCAATGAGCACGTCGGCTTTCTTCGTGAGCGCACTGTCGGGGTTGTAGCCATCGAAGCTGCCGTAGTCCTCGCCATCCACAAACAAGAGGTCGACGCCGAACAGCGGTTTCGTCTTCTTCAGCGCGTCGGCGATGCCCATCAATAGCGCAACGCCCGCCGCGCCATCGTTTGCGCCGGGAATGGGGAGCCTCTTGTTGCCGAGGTTCATGTCCTCATCGGCCGTGGGCCGAGTGTCCCAGTGCGTCACGTACAGCACTCGCTGAGTCGCAGTGGGATTGATCCGGGCGAAGATATTTCGAAGCGGCAGCGTGTCGCCCTTCGCGGTCACGTGCGACCAGCTTTGCACGACGACCGTGTCCGCTCGCAGCTTCATTTGGGCTACGATCCAGTCACCCGCGCGCCGCGCCGCGGGCGTGCCGGGCACACGCGGCCCGAAGTCGAGCTGTGTCTTGACGTAGGCCATGGATGCGTCGCCACTGAACGCCGTTTGCGGCCGCGGAAAGCGGTCGCAGGCGCTCAGCGAGAGCAAAAGACACACGACGACGGGGAACACGCGCGATGATCTCACGGAGCGAACGATTAGAGGACTGCTCGAACGGCGACGGGTTTCGGCGCATCGGCTAACTACCCTCGGGCACGCCAGGCGTGCCTGCACCTTGCACTTCGGGACAAGGACTATGGAACTTACGGTCACGCTCCGGCGTCCAACATTGTGGAATTACTGAAGTTGGTCGAGAGCGACAGCCAAATCTCGTGAAAATAATCAGCCGGTACGTTCTCAAGGAGCATCTCGGACCGTTCACGTTCGCGCTAACGGCGCTCACGTCGTTGATGCTGCTGCAGTACATCGCCCGGCAATTCGGCAATCTCGTCGGCAAAGGACTCACCTGGCAGGTGATCCTCGAGTTCTTCCTGCTCTCGATCCCATTCACGGTCGCGATGACGCTGCCGATGGCGGTCCTCGTCGCCGTCCTCTACGCGTTCAGCCGCCTAGCGTCGGAAAACGAGATCACGGCGCTCAAGGCGGGGGGCGTCTCGATGCGACAGCTCCTCATTCCATCGCTGTCGTTGGCGTTCGTGCTCGCGCTCGTCATGCTCGGTTTTAACGACCAGATTCTGCCGAGGGCGAACCACAGGCTCGCCGTACTGCAGATGGACATCTTCCGCACGAAGCCGACCTTTGCCCTTCGTGAGCAGATACTCAACACGGTGAAGGAAGGCCAGCTCTATCTGCGCGCCGGCCATCTCGACGAAGGATCCTCACGCATGCGCGACGTCACGATCTACGACGTCGCTAACCCGGTGAATCGTCGTACCATTTACGCCGACAGCGGCAAGATCGAGTTCGCGCCCAACCAGCGCGACCTCCAGATGACGCTCTATCACGGGCTGATGGAAACCGTCCCGACGGACAAGCCGGGGCAGCTGACGCGGCTCTATTACAAGCGGCAGCTCATGCGCGTCGTCGGCGTCGCGTCGGCGTTCCAGCAGACGGGCGACGTCGACACCGTCTCCAAGGGCGACCGCGAGATGTCGGTGTGCGAGATGCAAGCGGCGCTTGCAAAGGCCGACACCGGCGTCCAGCGCGCGCAATTCGACTCCGTGGAAGCAAAGTGGGAGCGCGATTCGATTCTGGCCGCCGTCGCCGCGCCCACCGCGGCCATCGCGAAGGCGCAGCCAAGACCGAAGCCGCCGGCCGGTCCGCATCCGAAGGCACCGCGTCTGGGAGCGCCACTTGGCATCGGAGGCGCGTACTGCCTTGCCCTCGGCGGCGTCGGCCGGTTGATCAGCGGGGGGACCACCCCTGCGGCGGCGGCGACCGCCAAGCCCCCCACCCCGCGTCCGCTGCCACCTTCCGCCGGGATTTCGCCGTCGGCCGGAGGGATGGCTGGCTTACCGCCCGACCAGCGCCTTAATCTCGCCAAGCTCAACGCCGAGCAGTCGCGCCTGCTGCGGAATCGTTATGATGTCGAGATCCAGAAAAAGTTCTCGCTGGCCGCGGCGTGCCTGATTTTCGTCCTCGTCGGCGCACCCGTGGCGTTGCGCTTCCCACGCGGCGGAGTCGGATTGGTGATCGGCGTGAGCCTGTTCATTTTCGCGGTGTATTACGTGGGCCTCATCGGTGGTGAGGCTCTTTCGGACCGCGGAATCATCTCGCCGTTCTGGGCGATGTGGGCCACGAATGTGATCATGACGGTCATTGGTCTGGTGATGACGTTGCGCATGGGGCGCGAAGCGACCACCGGCCGTGGCGGCGATTTCGGCGAGATGCTCGAGACGGCTCGCATGTGGTTCGCGCGCCTCGGGCGCCGCATGGGCATTCCGCTGGAGCGACGACGGAGGATGGCGTGACACTCGTTAGGCCGCTGGATCGCTACGTCTTCATCGAGTTCTGGAAGATTTTCGTCTCCACGGCGCTCGGGTTTCCGCTGCTGCTCGTCGTCATCGACCTCACCGACAATCTCAACAAGTACCTCGGCCGCAATCTGCCGCGGAAGAACATCATCCTCAGCTACGTGTACTGGCTTCCGGATTCGATGTTCATGGTGCTGCCGGCGGCGGTGTTGTTCGCGACCGTGTTCTCCATCGGCGGGTTTACCCGCCACTCGGAGATCACCGCGGCAAAGGCGTCGGGCATCAGCTTCTATCGTCTCATCGCGCCGATCTTGCTGGCGGCGGTTTTGGCGTGCGGCCTAGATCTCGCGCTGGGCGAGGTCGTGCCGATCACCAACCAAAAGCGTGCCGACCTGCTCGAGGAAAAATCGGCAGCGACGACGCAGACCACGCGCTACAACTTCGCGTTTGCCGGCGAGTACGGCCGCGTGTACAAGATCGGCTCGCTCAACACCAGCTCGGGAACGATGGATCAGGCGCAGATCGAGCGAAAAGGCTCGAGTGCCGACTATCCCACCTACGTGCTCACCGCGCGTACCGCGCGCTTCGACGCGAAGCGCGGCTGGACGCTCGGCGGCGGCTATCTCGAGGTCGTCCCCGACACGACGCCTTCCAGCTTCGCCGTGAGCTTCGACAGTCTCCGCGACCGACGCTTCACCGAGCGCCCGATCGAGATGATGGCGAAGCCGCGCAGTCCGGAGGAAATGCGCTACAAGGAGCTCACGCGCTTCATTCGCGCGCAGGAGCGATCGGGGAGCGACGCGAACCTCCTGCGCGTGGAGCGCGCCCTCAAGATCGCGATTCCGGCGACGTGCATCATCATCGCGCTTTTCGGCGCCCCGCTGGCAACGAGCACGCAGCGCGGCGGGACCGCGTACGGCATCGGCGTGAGCCTCGCGACGACGGTGATCTTTCTGATGATGATCCAGCTTACGAAGGCGGTTGGCGGCAAGGGGTTGATTCCGCCTGATTTCGCCGCGTGGGTCCCGGGTGTCGCATTCGGTGTCATCGGCTTGGTGTTGATGGCGCGCGTCCGCACGTGAGTGCGGACGACGAATGGCCCTCTTCCTCCCGGTCTACCGCGCCATGCTAGAATTCGGCGTGACATTTCGACTCGATAGGCAGCGACGTATTCACGATGGCTATCCTCCGATAGCAGACCGCCGCCGCTAGTGGGATCCACTTTTTATCCCCGCGGTACCGATCTCCGGCCGACGGAGACATTTCCCGTCGTTCAGCGCGCGGGGATGCGCTTCTTTCGGCGCGTCGCACGCACCTTCCTTGGCATCTTTCGACACATCGGACTGCGCGGGTTTTTCTTGCGCGACATCGTTCGCGCGCTCGCCGATCCGGGGACGTGGGTCGGAGAGTGGGTGCGGCAGATGCGAAACATCGGCGTGGACTCGGTGCCATTGACTTCGATCGTCGCGGCCTTCATCGGCGCCGTCATCGCCATCCAGATTCGGTATCAGCTCTTCCAGGGCGTGCAGCTCTCGCTCGTCGGTCTGGCGTCACGCCTCATGATCGTCCTCGAGCTCGGGCCTCTGCTCACGGGTCTCGTACTCACCGGCCGCGTCGGCGCCCGCATGACCGCCGAGATCGGCACGATGCGCGTCACCGAACAGATCGACGCGCTCGAAACACTGGCATACGATCCGATCGCATATCTCGTTGTGCCGCGCCTCCTCGCGGCGCTCGTTATGCTTCCGATACTGGTCATTTTTGCCGACGCGATTGGGCTGGGCAGCGCTTATCTGATCTCGGTGTGGTTCACGAAGGTGCCCCCCACCGATTTCCGAGAAGGGCTCCGCCTTGGCTATGGCGGCTTCCAGCTGTTTTATAGCTTGCTCAAGGCGATGCTCTTCGGCTGGGCGATCGCCTTCAATTGCGCCTATGAGGGCTACATCACCGAAACGGGCGCTGAAGGCGTCGGTCGTTCCACAGCGCGAGCCGTTGTCATCACCTCAGTCGTCATCCTGGTGCTCGACGCGATTACGGCGATTTTGCTCGGACCATTCCTGCAAACATGAGACGACGCGACGAAGTGGCCGTCGGTGTTCTCATCACGGTGGCGGTTGCGATCCTCGCCGTCGGCGCGCTGTGGCTCGCGCGCGGCGGACTGTCCACGGGCTATCCCCTCTACACGCGATTCCAGTGGGG
>DATEHJ010000396.1:0-2763 GCA_035279645.1 Gemmatimonadaceae bacterium | reverse complement strand
GGCTGCGGGTGCGGGCGAGGCACTGGCGGCTTCGCGCGTCTGCGCGGCGGTCGCCGCAGGCGCCGCGGCGGCCGCGCCACCAGCCTCCGCGACAATCGCGTCGATGTTCTCGTCAGGCGCCGCGATGACGCCAACGAGTTGCCCCACTGGCCGGGAATCGCCCTCGCCGACGAAGTGTTTTCGGAGCACGCCGTCGCCGCGGGCGACGAGCTCCATGATCGCCTTGTCGGTTTCGACTTCCGCGATCGGCTCGCCGCTCTTCACGACGTCGCCCTCGTTCTTCAACCATTTCACCAAGCGCCCCTCTTCCATCGTGGGCGAGAGCGCTTCCATGAAGACCTTGGTGGACATGAAAAGAGGGGCTAGGGGCTAGGGGTTAGGGGCTGGGATAAGGAAGTTGGGCCGGGTTCACGTTCTGCGTTCCTAGCCCCTATGCTCTAGCCCCTAGCCCCTTCTTCCTCATACATCACTTTCTTCACCGCCGCGATCGTTTTGGCCGCGTCGGGTTTGGCGGCACGCTCGAGGTTCTTGGCGTACGGCATGGGCACGTCGGCTTGATGGACTCGCAGCACCGGGGCGTCGAGATGGTCGAAGCATTCGCGCTGCACGAAATCGACGACCTGTGCGCCAATGCCCGCGACCTCCCAACCTTCTTCGAGCACGACCGCGCGATTGGTCTTCAGCACAGACGCGCGAATCGCTTCATAGTCCATCGGCCGGACAGTGCGCAGATCGACCACGTCGACGCGGATGTTCTCCTTCGCCAGCTGATCCGCCGCCTGCATCGCGACGAGCGCCATCTTGCCGTTCGTGATGATCGAGCAGTGCTCGCCCTCGCGTTTGAGATCGGCAACGCCGATGGGCACGAGGTAGTCCTCGTCAGGCACGTCGCCCTTGATGTTGTACAACATCTCACCTTCGAGGAAGCAAACAGGATTGTCGTCGCGAATCGCGCTCTTGAGCAATCCTTTCGCGTCGTATGGCGTACCGGGTGTCACCACTTTGAGTCCGGGGACATGCGCGAGCCATGACTCGAAGGCCTGCGAGTGCTGCGCCGAGAGTTGCAGCGCGGCGCCGTTCGGCCCGCGGAAGACGATCGGCACGTTGTACTGTCCGCCGCTCATGTAGAGCATCTTCGCCGCAGAGTTTAGCACTTGATCAAGGGCGAGGACGGCGAAGTTCCACGTCATGAACTCCACGACCGGCCGCAACCCGACCATCGCCGCGCCGACGCCGACCCCGGCAAACCCGAGCTCCGTGATCGGCGTGTCAACGACGCGCATCTCGCCGAATTCCTGCAACAGGCCTTTCGAGACTTTATATGCGCCCTGATAGACGCCAACCTCCTCCCCCATGAGGAAGACGCGGTCGTCGCGCTGCATTTCCTCTCGAAGGGCTTGGTTGAGGGCGTCTCGGTAAGTAACGACAGCCATGAACAGCAGGGGCGAAGGGTTAGGGTCTAGGGGTCAGGGCCTAGTCGGCGGCGAGAGGCTCGGTCGTCGAATCGCTCGTCGTATCGACATAGACATCTTCGTACAGTGCTTCGAGTGGTGGCTCTGGACTCTTGTCGGCGAAGTCCCAGGCGTCCTGCACGACGGCCTTGAGCTCCGCGTCCAGACGCTGCAGCTCTTCGTCGGTGAGCTCGCCGTTCTCCTGCATGTGCATCCGCAGGAGCATGATCGGATCGCGCTTCATGTACTCGTCGAGCTCCGCCTTGGTCCGATATGTTCCGCTCACCGCGTCGGACATCGAGTGGCCCATGAAGCGATAGGTGCGCACCTCGAGCAGCGTCGGGAGCGAATCGTGACGCGCCCGATCCACCGCCTCCTGAACGGCACCGCGTACGGCGAACACGTCCTGCCCGTCGCACTGGGCGCGCGGCATGTTGTACGAGGCGCCGCGCTCATAGACGTCGTGAATCGCCGACGCCCGCTCGAGCGCGGTCCCCATGCCGTAACGGTTGTTCTCGATCACGTACACGACGGGCAGCTTCCAGAGCCCAGCCATGTTGAGTGCTTCGTGAAAGGCGCCCGTGTTCACGACCGATTCGCCCATGAAGCAGATGCACACCTGATCGCCGCCGCGGTACTTGATGGCGAAGCCGACGCCGGTCGCGAGCGGCACGTGCGCGCCGACGATGCCGTGCCCGCCGAGGAAGTTCACATTGCGGTCGAAGAGGTGCATCGAGCCGCCTTTGCCGCGCACGACGCCGTCGGCCCGCCCAAAGAGCTCGGCCATCACGCTGCGCGGCGCGATCCCGCGCGCCAGCGCCTGGCCGTGGTCGCGATACGTGGTGATCACGTAGTCATCGGGTCGCAGAATCGATAGCGTGCCGGTGCTGACCGCCTCCTGACCGATATACAGATGACAAAAGCCGCCGATCTTGCCTAACGCATAGGCCTCGGCGCAACGCTCCTCGAAGCGCCGCTGGAGGAGCATCGAGCGCAGCAGTTCCCGATCGAGGTCCGGATTGGATTTTCCATTCCCTGATGTCGCGGTTTGCGTCGCCGTGCCTGGCCCTTCGTTCTTCTTCTTTGTCGGCATGAAAAGCAGATCCCTCGCTTCGCTCGGGATAACAAATAGAGATCAGTATTCGCTAAACGCCCGCGGCCTGGACCTGCTCCCAGGCGTGGTAGCTGGACCGCACGAGGGGACCCGATTCGACGTGACGGAAGCCCATCGCCATGCCCTCCTCGCGGAGCATACGGAACTCGTCAGGCGTGACGTAACGATCGAGCTTGATGTGCGAGTCCGACGGCCGAA
>DATEHJ010000395.1:0-2984 GCA_035279645.1 Gemmatimonadaceae bacterium | reverse complement strand
TCCTCGGCTATTGCGATGCGGGATACGCTGAGGGGCAGCGCGACCGCGGCGCCCAAGACCTTCATCGCTTCACGACGCTGCATGTGGATGATTGGTTGTCGGTGGTGGGTGGTCGGTGATGGCAATAGAATGCCCGCGAGTGAGCCCGCCGGCAAGCAAAGCGATCACCGATCACCGACCACCGATCACCGCTAGACCGCCGGTCGCTGCTCCGCGATGCTCGGCGTCGGCACCGTGTACGCCGTGGGGCGAATGTTCTGATTCACACGGAACAGATTCGTTGGATCGTACTTGTTCTTGAGCGAGACCAGACGATCGTAGTTCGATCCATATGCCGCGCGTACCCGGCTCTCGTCATCGCTGCTGAGGAAGTTCACGTACACGCTTCCCGTCGAGAATGGCGCCGCGGCGGTGAACAGTTCCCGTGCCCACCGAATGCCGGCGTCGTCACCCGACGACTCCGCCCAGCGGCCGTGCACGTTGACGAGATACTGCGCGTCGCGACGGGCGTACGCCGAGTCGGCGTTCGTTAGGCGGTTGATCGCGCCACCGAGCTGCGCGAAGGCGATCTCGGTATTCGGATCGGGAATGCTGCGCGCCGCGCCGATGAGAACGTCGATCAGGCCGTCGTCCAGGTCGAGGAAGTCGTGCGACTTCCAGTAATTGCGCATCCCGGGTGTGAGCAGCGGATCTAGGATCTGCTGCCACCCGGCGTACGGATTTGGTCCAATGACGTCGGCGATCGGCTTTCCGAACTCGCGGAGCGGCTTGAGAATTCGCTCACCATCGGCGATGTCGCCGGAGTAGCAGGCGGCGAGCACGAGGATCTCCCGTCCGTGCCACTCCGGCGGAAGGAAGGGAAGAGGCGGCGCCTTGCGCATCACGAACCAGATCGCCAGCTCCTCGGGCGTCTCCGGCGCAAAGGTGCGAAAGAACTTCAGCACCTCCTTCGCGTCGTCGAGGGGATGCACGATGAGCCCCGCGAGCACCGTGGGTCCGACCTTGTGCAGCGCGAACTCGAACGAGGTCACGATGCCGAAGTTGCCACCGCCGCCGCGGATTCCCCAGAAGAGATCCGAGTTGTCGTCGGCGCTCGCACGAATCTGCTTACCGTCGGCGGTGACGACTTGCGCGGAGCGCAGATTGTCACTCGAGAGGCCAAGCCGGCGACTCAACCAACCGAAGCCGCCGCCAAGCGTTAGGCCGGCGATGCCGGTCGTGGAATTGATGCCGAGCGGCGTCGCGAGGCCGTGCTCTTGGGTGGCTCGATCGACGTCGGCGAGGGTGGCGCCCGCTTCGACGCGTGCGGTCCGCGCCTGCGGGTCGACGATCACGGATTTCATGAGGGACAGGTCGATCATGAAGCCATCGTCGACAACGGCGTTACCGGCGATGTTGTGCCCACCGCCGCGGACCGACGTGAGAAGTGCATTCTCGCGCGCAAAGCGCATGGCGGCGGCAACGTCGTTCGCGTCAACGCAGCGCGCGATGAGCGCCGGTCGGCGGTCGATCATCGCATTCCAGATCGTGCGCGCTTCGTCATAGCCGGCGGCGCCGCGCGTCAGCAGTCGCCCATTTAACGAGTCGCGCAGCTGATCGAGCGCTTCGTCAGGGACGACGATGTCATGCCCGCTCAGGGTACGGATTTCAACGCTCATGGCCCACCTCCGTGGTGCAGAGAGTACCGCGGTTTTGGATCGCAAAGCAGCGCGTGGAGCGCGAGATCGGCCGAATTGGAGGATTTGATGCTAGCACTTCCTCCAGTCGACCGCATCCCCGCTCCACGCGCGCCTAAAGGTGCTTCGCTCCGCTGCAGGCCAATACGCGATTCCGCGGAGAATCCGGCCAACGCCCGCTGACCTATGAGCGCACATCAGTGCTTGGATCGGTGGCGACGAATGAAGTTGTCGGTTTCGGGGGGCGTGAGAAGACTGTCGGCGATGGCGGCCACTTCCTCAGCGTCGCGCCAGGCCGCCTCGAGTGGCGCGATTTCCTCTTCGAGCGCGCGACGTTCGTCTTCCTCGTGAACGGCCATCTCGAGTGCGAGGCGCTCCTCGACGGACAGCTGCGGAAGGGCGCCTTCGTTAGTCGGCCCCATGTGGGTGCCGCGCAGCTGCAATTCGATGCGGTGGTCGGTTTGCACCGTGCCGTATTTCCGAAAACGGGCGCGCTTCTCGAGATAGTCGCCAGCGCGGTCGTGTGATATGGCAGCAAGCCTGGAGACGTACGATTCGGGCCCTCCGGCAGAGGCGATTCGTTCAGCCGCATTGCGAGTCGTATCGCCGAGCGCCCCGACGGAGTTCACGCGCGTCATCAAAATGCCTAACGCTGGCCTTGCCGCATGACTCGTGAGCGGCTCGAGCCCCAACGCATGCCTGAAGTTCAGTATCCACTCACCGGGTAGAGCACCGGGCGTCAAGTCGGTCTCGGCTATCTGCGAGCGAAACACCGTATACGGCCGCCCTTTCTCGCGTGGAACATGAATCGCCCGGAGGTTGTCTCGAAAGAGCTTGACGTAGTTGTAGGCAATCGCCCCGAGCCAGGCTGGGGGTAGGACGACCAGCCCCGTGGTGAACACTCCGGTGGCTAGTCCAATCGCCATGCCGGTACCGGCGACGGCGACACCGCCGGCAATCCACCCCAGCCGCCGCCGAAAACGAGCCTTGAAGACATCTCCGTAACGCCACGCGGCGAATTCCGGCCTTAGCGGCTCACCAATCCGGACCAGTGTCAGCCCGTCACGTAGTTTGGCCAATCCAATCTGGTCCGTCTGGGCGCGCAAACGCTGGCCGCGAAAGAGACGCTCGCATTCCTCGATTGCCTCCCAACGCTCCTCGAGAGGCGTGAGGTTCCATCGAACGCACGCCGAACAAATGACCCACAGGCGTCCTTGCGCTGCGTCGAAGGCAAGTCGACGTCCGACGGGGAAGTGCTCTATGGATTCGTTCGCACCGAGCGATTGATGACAAAAGAGGCAGGTGGCA
>DATEHJ010000394.1:0-7804 GCA_035279645.1 Gemmatimonadaceae bacterium | reverse complement strand
GGCCGGGAGGCGTGTAACCGTAAGCGCCGTAGGTGCCATACGCTGATCCCGATGGCATGTATCCATAGGCTCCATACGTACCGTAGCCCCCGCCCGGCGGTGTATATCCATAGGCGCCATAGGTGCCGTACCCCCCAGCTGGCGGATACGTCGGCGTCGGGTACGGTCCTGCGCCGTACCCCGGTGGCGCATAACGCGGCGCGATGTATTGCGGAACCGTGGTCTGTGGAGCGATCGGGTAGCCGTAGCTCACGCATGAGTAGCCATACGCGTACGGACAGTTTCGAGCAACTTGCTCATATCCGTTTCCGAGATCGACGAGAACTCTCCCATCTGGCGTTACGATGACCGGGTAGTTCTCGAAGACGGTCTGGCCGTAGGTGAATAGCCTGGGCGGAGGGGGCGGGGGCGCTATGGACGCGATGCGTGGCCGCCCTTGTGGCGCGACGATCACCCGTGAACGCGAGGACTGCGCCTGCAAGCAGGCGGCACTCAGCCCAACCAGAAGAACCGACCTTACAACTCCGTGGAGGAATGCCATCGGCGGAACCCTCCGGAGCGCGCGGCTTGGCGCGTGCTCCATCAAATAGACCTGAAACCCAGACAATCAATTGTCCGAATAGCAATTCGCCGTCAGCGCGCGGCGACGACCTCCAACAACCTATTGTCGAATTCGATTGTCAAACAGAGGTCCAAAACGCCAGGGCGTCGCGACGTCGCGGCTGATGCGGGAAAGTCACTGTTCGATTGTGGGACATAAAATCCCACAGACGGCCAGAAGGGGTTGCCGAAGGGTCGGCTAGACCTAGCAAAACGCGATGCCGCGCATGAAGTTAGGCACACACTGAAATCGGCATGCTCCTTCCTTTACGGCGTGTTGGCTCTATGCCCACACAACTCGCATCTCAGCTCTAGAGGACTCCGTTGGATATCAAGCGCGAGCCACCGAAAAAGACCAAGAAGTACATCGCCGGCGGCGTTGTCATCGTCGGTGTGCTTGTCATCTCCGCGTTTATCAGCAAGCTCAAGCCAGCCGCGCCGCCCGTCGAGCGAGCCACGCTCTGGATCGACACGGTCAAAAAGGGCGAGATGGTGCGGTCGGTGAACGCGCCCGGAACCCTCGTTCCGGAGCACATTCGGATCATCGTCGCCATCACGAGCGGACGCGTCGAGACGCTCCCGGTGCGTCCCGGCGTGTCGGTGACGCCGGACCAGACGATTCTCACCCTCAGCAATCCCGACCTCGATCTACAGACGCTGCAGGATCAGCAGCTGCTGACGCAGGCGTACGGGGCACTCGCTCAGTTGAGGACGTCGCTCCAGCAGGGGATGATGACCCAGGAAGGCGCCGTCGCGCAGCTCATCACGCAGTATCAGCTGGCCTACCGCAACGCGACCGTCGCCGACTCGCTCGACAAGAAGCACCTGTCGTCGCCCAACGAGGTCGCCGCGGCACACGACCAGGTAAGTGAGCTCAAACGACGACTCGACCTCGAGCGCCAGCGGTACAAGGACATGGAGGCCGCGCAGAAGCAGCAGCTCGACATATCGCAGCAGTCGATCGAGGGCCTCAAGGAGATCCTCAAGGAACAGCGCAATCGCGTCGCGTCGATGCGTGTCACCGCGGGCGAGTCCGGACAGTTGCTCACGCTCGGCAATCCACAGCTCGAGCTCGGCCAGTGGGTGAACTCAGGTATCGAGCTCGCGCGAGTGGCCCAGCCCGGCCGCCTCAAGGCAGTGCTCCGTGTGCCGGAGACGCAGGCGAAGGACGTCGTGGTCGGTCAGCGCGCGACGATCGATCTGCATAACAACGGCATCATCGAAGGGCACGTGATCCGTGCCGATCCGTCTTCGCAAGCCGGAACGGTCACGGTCGAGGTCGGGCTGGACGGAGCCCTGCCGAATGGCGCGCGCTCTGACCTCAGCGTCGACGGCACGATCGAGATCGATCGTTTGAAGGATGTTCTCTACGTCGGCCGCCCCGCCTACGGCCAGGCCGAGAGCACGGTTGGATTGTTCAAGGTCGAAAAGAATAACGGCTACGCGTTCCGCACGAACGTGAAGCTCGGCCGTGCCTCCGTGAACACGATCGAAGTGGTCAACGGACTCGCCGTTGGCGACAGCGTGATCATCTCCGACATGTCGACGTGGGACAACACCGCCCGCGTCAAGCTCAAGTAGTCCCTTCCCATCCCTACGCCCCCAACCCCACGACCTTAGCCCCCGGCGACCATGCCTGAATCCGCAGCCAAGACATCTCCCTCGCCTCTCTCCACCGGTGCGATGACCGGCGACGGCAACCAGCCGCTCATCCGGCTTGCCGGGTTGAAGAAGATCTTCTTCACCGACGAGGTGGAGACGCACGCCCTCCAGGACATTCATCTCGAGGTGCAGCCGGGAGAATACGTCGCCATCGCCGGGCCCTCGGGATGCGGCAAAACGACGCTGCTCTCTATCCTCGGCCTGCTCGACACGCCGACGGAGGGCGAGTACACGCTCGCCAATGAATCGGTGGCGCAGCTCACGCCGTCGCAGCGCGCTCGCATTCGAAACCGGCAGATCGGCTTCATCTTTCAGGCGTTCAACCTGATCGGTGATCTCACCGTGTACGAGAACGTCGAGCTGCCGCTCACGTATCGCGGCATGTCGGCGAGCGAGCGCAAGCAGCGCGTGCAGGACGCCCTCGAGCGCGTCGGTATGAGCCACCGCATGAAGCACTATCCGGCTCAGCTCTCCGGCGGTCAGCAGCAGCGCGTCGCCGTCGCGCGCGCCGTCGCCGGCGATCCTCTCATCCTGCTCGCGGACGAGCCTACGGGAAACCTGGACTCGACGAACGGCGAAGCGGTGATGGAGCTGCTTCGTGAGCTGCATCGCGGCGGCGCGACGATTTGCATGGTCACGCACGATCCGCGCTACGCCGCGCACGCCGATCGGTCGGTGCACCTGTTCGACGGCCGGGTGGTCGAGGAATCCCGTCCGGGGCAGGCGCACGCCTGACGGATATGGAGCAACGGGGCGGGTGTTTAGCAATCGCTAAACGCCCGCCCCGTTTGTTGTCCACCTCCGCCCCCAACGCTACCTTTCTTCAGTCGGGAGGCGATCGCCTCCCGTCTCCCGCTTTCCGGAGCTTTCCATGGGTTTGTTCTCTTCGTCGGCGCAGTCGCGGCTCGCCGCGGTGGAGCCGGCGCCGATCACCGGGCCGCTCATCGCGATGCGGAATCTCGAAAAAGTGTTCGAGACGCCCGCCGGACGCATGTTCGTGCTGCGCCGAATTACGCTCGACGTGCAGCCGGGTGAGTTCATCTCGGTCATGGGCCCATCGGGCGCCGGCAAGTCGACGCTCCTCTCGATCCTCGGCATGCTCGACAGCGCGTGGACGGGCGAGTTCTACTTCGTCGGCCATCCCGTGCACGCGATGGCTCACAAGCAGCGCGTCGCGCTCAACAAGGAGCACATCGGCTTCGTGTTCCAGCAGTATCATCTCATCGACGATCTCACCGTCGCCGAGAATCTCGACATCCCGCTCTCGTACAGAAACGTCAAGAAATCGGAGCGCGAAGCAATTGTCGGAGACACACTCGACCGGTTCGGAATGGTGGGGAAGAAGGATCTCTATCCTCGCCAACTGTCCGGCGGGCAGCAGCAGCTCGTGGGTGTGGCGCGTGCCGTCATCGCGAAACCGCGGCTCATTCTCGCCGACGAGCCCACCGGCAATCTGCATTCGAGCCAGGGGCGTGAAATAATGGAGCTGTTCAAAAAGCTCAACTCCGGGGGCACGACGATCATTCAAGTCACGCACTCTGAGGAAAATGCTCGCTACGGAAATCGGATCGTCGAGCTGAAGGACGGTTGGATAACGGGGACCGAAGGCGCCGTCGCACGGTAGTCAGACTCGCATCGCACTGTGAACGGGCGAGACGGCGACGGCGTCTCGCCCGTTTTGCGTCGAAGCCCGGGCTCGGGCAGTACTAGCACCCAGACCCTCGTTCGTTTCAGCTTTCCGCTACATGTCACCGACCGAAATTCGCTCTCGCCCACACGTTCTCGTTGCGGACGACCAGACGGACGTCCTCGAGGCGCTGCGTCTCTTGCTCAAGACGCACGGCTACGACATCGACACCGCAAGCTCACCAGCCGGGGTGATGTCCGCGCTCGAGAAGCGAGACTACGACGCGCTCGTGCTCGACATGAACTACGCGCGCGATACGACGTCGGGAAAGGAGGGACTCGATGTGCTGCAGCAGTTAGGCGGCCTGGAGCCGGAGCTGCCGATCATCGTGATGACCGCATGGGGCAGCGTCGAGGGCGCGGTGGAGGCGATGCGGCGTGGCGCTCGCGATTACATCGAGAAGCCGTGGGACAACGCGCGGCTGATGACGATATTGGGAACGCAGGTGGAGCTGGGCCGAGCGCTCCGTCGGGCACGACGATTGGAGAATGAGAATCGCCTTCTGCGACGCGACAATCTGCCGCGACTGATCGCCGACTCGCCGAAGATGAAGCCCATCCTGCAGCTGATGGAGCGCGTCGGTCCTTCAGATGCAAACGTGCTCATCACCGGCGAGCATGGAACGGGGAAGGAGCTCGTCGCGCAGTGGCTACATGCGTCGTCGGCGCGGGCGCAGAAGCCGTTCATCCCCGTGAACCTGGGCGGTCTTTCCGAGGGCCTCTTCGAGAGCGAGCTCTTTGGCCACGTGAAGGGCTCATTCACGGATGCGAAGACCGATCGCGTCGGTCGATTCGAGCTCGCGGACGGTGGAACCATCTTTCTCGACGAGATCGGCAATGTGCCGCTCTCGCTCCAGGCGAAGCTGCTGCGCGTGTTGCAGACGGGCGATGTCGAGCGCGTCGGATCGTCGAAAGCGCGGCACGTCGACGTCCGCGTTCTCTCGGCGACGAACGCGCGGCTCAACGAAGAAGTCTCCGCGGGACGGTTTCGCGAGGATCTGCTGTTCCGCATCAACACGATCGAATTGCATCTGCCGGCGCTACGCGAGCGACGAGAAGACGTTCCGCCGCTCGCGATGCACTTCCTTCGCCGCCACGCCGCGCGCTATCGCAAGCAACTCTCGGGTTTCGACCCCGGCGCGATGCAGATGCTTCTCGAGCACGCCTGGCCCGGGAACATCCGCGAGCTCGATCATGCGATCGAGCGCGCGGTGCTGCTTGCGCAGTCGGAGCAGATTCGCGCGCACGACCTCGCGCTTCGCGGGTCGAGCGCGGCCGCGCCGCGTCTCGAAGATCTGACACTGGAGGAAGTTGAGCGTCTGCTCATCCAGAAAGCATTGAGCCGCTATGACGGGAACGTCAGCCGCGCTGCCCAGGCCCTCGGCTTGTCTCGGAGCGCGCTCTATCGGAGAATCGCGGCGTACGAGCTCTGAGCGTCGAGAGAAACCGCTAGCGCCTCACGAGCGCCGCGTGCTCGAGCTGGCCCTGCTCTCGGGGCTGCCGGGCATCGTCGTCGCTCTCATCCTGCTCTGGCGCGGCGGCTATAGCGCCAAGGTGGAGTGGACGCTCGGCCTCCTCGTCTTCGGCTCGTGGTTGATCACCGCGTTCGTGCTGCGGGAGCGCGTCGTGCGTCCGCTGCAGACGCTCTCCAACATGCTCGCTGCCTTACGAGAGGGTGACTACTCGATTCGCGCGCGCGGGGCCGAGCGAGACGACGCGCTCGGTCTCGCGTACCTCGAAGCAAATCTCCTCGGCGAAACCTTGCGTACGCAGCGTCTCGGCGCGATGGAGGCGACCGCGCTCCTGCGCACCGTCATGGCCGACATCGACGTCGCCGTCTTTGCATTCGATGACGACGAACGCTTGCGACTCGTGAACAGCGCCGGCGAGCGACTCCTCGGCCATGTCGCCGAACGACTGCTCGGCCGCACCGCGGATCAAGTTGGTCTTGCCGACTGCCTCGTTGGAGAGTCGCCGCGCACGATGGACGTGACATTCCCCGGCGGAGCCGGGCGATGGGAAGTGCGACGCGGATCGTTTCGACAGAATGGTCGTCCGCACACTCTACTCGTACTCGCCGACGTGACGAAGGCGCTGCGTGAAGAGGAGCTGCAAGCCTGGCGTCGTCTCGTTCGCGTCCTCAGTCACGAGATCAACAATTCGCTCGCGCCGATCAAATCGATCGCGGGTAGTTTGCAAACACTTCTCGATCGACCGCGCGATAGTGATGTAGATCACGATATTCGCCGCGGCTTGTCGGTGATCGGTGGCAGATCGGAAGCGTTGATTCGATTTATGTCTGCTTACGCGCGACTCGCGCGACTCCCGGCGCCACAACGCGTTCCGCTCGATGTCGCAACGTGGGTGCGCCGTGTGGCGGCACTGGAGACTCGTCTGCCGGTGCGCATCGAAGGCGGTCCACCCACAATTTTGCGCGCGGATGGCGACCAGCTCGATCAGCTTCTTATAAACCTTCTGCGCAATGCGGTGGATGCGTCGCTCGAGACCGGAGGCGACGTCTGTATCCGATGGACACGCCAGAACGGCACGGTATCGATCACGATTGAGGACGAAGGGCCAGGTTTGCCGAGCAGCGCGAATTTGTTCGTTCCGTTTTTTACGACGAAGCCGCAAGGGTCCGGAATCGGACTTGTTCTCTCGCGACAGATCGCGGAGGCGCATGGCGGGGCGCTGCTTCTCGAGAATCGAAAGAGCTCGCGCGGCTGCATCGCGACCCTTCGTTTGTCGGTCGACGATGCGGCGCGTAGCGCGGTGTGAGCTAACGCTAACACGCCTCGCACCGGGCGATTTCTATTGCCCCTAAGTCCAACCCTAAGTCCAACAGGCAACGGCACGTAGCCTGCCGGTTTGCGCCCTGCCGCGACGATGGTCGTCGCTCGGACCGCCACCGGATTTGCCCTTCCCGGTGCTCCGCCCGCAAGGTCGTCCGCGGGGGCTGACGCGAAGGACGACATAGTGGGAGGAGACAAATGCGAATTGGGTTTTCGAGTAGCTGTGCGATCGGCCTCGCGATCGCCCTCACCCTGGGAAGCGTGTCGACTGTGAAGGCGCAGCAGACGGACTCGACTCGCCGCACCACCAAGATCACGAAGACGAAGACAAAAACCACTTCGTCGCAACGCATTCCGATCAAGAAGGAATCGGGTGGCGAGGTGGCGCCCCCGGCAGTGAATCAGGATTCGATCGCCGCGGCCGAGCGGGCGCGGCAGGATTCCATCGCCGCCGCCGCTGCACGGGCACGTGAAGATTCGATCGCACGCGCCGAGCAGATGCGTCGTGATTCGATTGCCGCAGCCGAGCGTCGCAAGCAGGATTCCATTGCCGCAGTAGAGAAAGCCCGTCAGGATTCGATCGCGCGCGCGGACTCGATCGCGGCGGCGGAACGAGCTCGGATCTCCTGGATGCGACGGCACGGCGGCTATTACATGGGCGTCGCCGCTGGCGTGAGCATCCCCACAGGCGCCATCACGAGTGCTGGCTTCAACAGCGGCGGATACAGTACCGGTTGGAACATCACCGTACCGATCGGCTACGACTGGAGCTTCAGTCCGTTGGGTGTCCGATTGGATGGGACATTCGATCAGTTGAAAGGGCGGGATTTCAACTCGAACTTCAGCGCGCCCAACCTCGATGTGTGGGGGATTAACCTCGACCTTCGGCTGCGCGTACCATTGGGCCGCTCATTCAATCGGTTCTATTTGGTTGGAGGCGGAAGTTGGGCTGACTCCCGCGGATACTTCACTAATTTCGACGACCCGAACAACCCGTCGAATACGAGCAGCCAGAGTCGGTGGGGCTGGAACGCTGGCGGCGGATTCAACTTCAATTGGGGAAG
>DATEHJ010000393.1:0-3224 GCA_035279645.1 Gemmatimonadaceae bacterium | reverse complement strand
CACTATCGCGCGGGCGCGTTCATCGCCTTCCACGGATCCTGGAATCGCGCTCCGGGTCCGCAGGGCGGATATCAGGTGGTCTTCCAGCCGCTCTCGTCAGGCACGGCGTCTGGCGCGTACGAGTCGTTCGCGAATGGATTCGCCGGCGGTGTCCTGCAACCCGACGCGGCAAAGCACCGGCCGGTAGGTCTCGCGCAGGGGCCGGATGGGGCGCTCTATATCACGGACGACAAGGCGGGACGGGTGTGGCGGGTGACGTACATTGGCTCGAAGTAGCCCTTCTGTCATCCCGAGCGAAGCGAGCGATCTGCACTTCGCGAACTTCGGAGGTGCAGATCCCTCGTCGCTTCGCTCCTCGGGATGACAATCGGGACTATGCTGCGCGCTTCGAGTACTGCCTAACGGCCAACCCGAACACCGCGATGGCGAACACCACGAGAATCGCGAACGGCCGCTGGATCTCCCGCAGCGTCGCACCTTTGACGAGCACTGCACGCGAGATTTCGACGAAATGCCGCACCGGGTTCAGCTCGGCGACGATCTGGACCCAACGCGGCATGCTGTCGATCGGCGTGAAGAGACCGCTCATCAATAGATAGATCATCATAATGAAGAAGGTCACGAACATTGCCTGCTGCTGCGTCTCGACCACGCTCGAGATCCAGAGTCCGATGCCTAACGCGGCAACGAGGTAGATCGCCGAGACGGAGAAGAGCAGGACAACGCTCCCCTGCACCGGCACGCCGAACACGAACCGCCCGAGCGCGAGACCGCCCGCCAGCTCGAACATCCCGAGCACCCAGAACGGGATGAGCTTTCCCGCGATGAATTGCCCGCGCGTGATCGGCGTGACATTGAGCTGCTCGAGCGTGCCCAGCTCCTTTTCGCGCGCAATGTTCTGCGCCGTGAGGAGCGTTCCGATCAGCGTCACCAGCGCGACGAGGATGCCTGGCACCATGTAGTGGCGATAGTCGAGCGTCGGGTTGTACCAGGCCCGCGTGCGCACATCGAGCTGTGGGGCTCCGCGACGTGGCGCCATTTCCGCACCGACCATGGGCACGACGCCGCGGCCGATCAGGGGCTCGACTTCCGCGGCATAACGAGTCAGAATGCGCGACGCGTAGAACTGGACGATCCCCGCCGCCATGCCCTTCTCGGCGTTCACCACGAACTGCACTGTCGCGGCGTGATTGCGGACGAGGTCGCGTTCGAAGTCGCGCGGTATCGTCAGCACCATCGTCACGTCGCCCGATAGCAGACGCTCGTTCGCGAGCTCCGGACTCGGCGACGAGCCGGCGATTCCGAAATCACCCGAGGCGGCGAACCGCGTGACCAACCCCCGCGACATGCTCGTGTGATCCAGGTCGATGACGTAGAGCGGCGTGTTCCGGATCTCGAACGTGGCCGCGTTCGCGAGGAGGAGCAGTTGCACGAAGGGAATGAGCAGCGCCTGCGCGAGCGTCGCCCGGTCGCGCACGACGTGGAGCACCTCGGTCCACGCAAGAATCAGGATGCGGCGCATCAGGCGAGCCGAATGCGAAACGACCGCGTCGCCGCCGCGACGAGCACGATCGTCATCCCGAGCAGGATGAGCGTCTCCTGCCAGAGATACTCGAGGCCGACGCCCTTGAGCATCACTCCGCGCGCGATGATCACGAACCACTTTGCCGGGACGATGTTCGCGATCGCGCGCAGCGGCCAGGGCATGCTCTCGATCGGAAAAATGAAGCCGGAGAGCAGGATCGTCGGGAGCATCGTTCCTGCGAGCGCGCCGATCATCGCGACGCGCTGTGACGACGTACGCGACGAGATCAGAATACCTAACGACAACGACGTCAACGTATACAGCAGCCCCTCCGCGAGGAGGAGCAGCAGGCTTCCGCGCAGCGGCACCGAGAAGACGAGCCGTGCTTCGGCGACCACCAGGAGGACGCTCACAAATCCGATGACGACGTACGAGAGCACCTTTCCGGCGATGATCTCGATCGGTTTGAGGGGCGAGACGAGCAGGATCTCCATCGTGCCGGTCTCTTTCTCGCGCGTCAGCGAGATCGCCGTCATCAGCGCCGAAATAATCGTGAGGACGAAGGCGATGAGTCCGGGGATGAACAGGTTCGAGCTGGCGCGCGTCGGATTGAAGCGCATCCGCGCCTCGGACAGGATGTGTACCCCCCCGCGGCGCGTGGCGATCTCGCGTTCGTATCCTTGAAGCACCGCCAGCGCGTAACTCTGCATCGCGCTGCCGCTGTTCGGCTCGGAAGCGTCGGCGACGACGAGCACGCGCGCCGGGAGACCACGCGCCAAACGATTCGCGAAGTCGTTGTCGAGGACGACGGCCTCCTGAATCGCGCCGCTCGCGAACAGCCGATCGAGCGTCCCGGCATTCGGAAGGACTCGAACGAGCCGGAACGCGTCGGTCGCCGAAAAGCGATTGCGCAGATCGATCGTGGATGCGTCGGGCGACGGGTCGACGATGGCGAGGCGAATCGAGGAGATATCGGTGCGGATCGCGTAGCCGAAGAGAATGACCTGGAGGATCGGCATGAAGATCACCACGAAGAGCGTGCGCCGATCGCGCAGGATGTGCAGTCCCTCCTTTCGCAGCAGCCCGGTGAATGCGCTCATCAGGCCGCGCCGGCGGTGGGGCGAGCAAGACGCACGAACAGCTCGTCGATCGTGCCGACACCGAACTTCTGCTTGAGCTCCGCCGGCGCGCCTAACGCCCCGATCCGTCCCGACACCATGATCGAGATGCGATCGCAGTACTCGGCTTCGTCCATGTGGTGCGTCGTGACAAACACCGTTGTACCGCGAGAGGCGGCCTCGTAGATCAGCTCCCAGAACTGCCGCCGCGTGATTGGATCCACGCCGCTTGTCGGCTCGTCGAGGAAAACGATCGACGGTTCGTGCAACAGCGCGACGGAGAACGCGAGCTTCTGCCGCCAGCCGAGTGGGAGTGCGCGCACCTGCGTGCCCGCGGCGTGTTCGAGGCCGAGGCGGGTGAGCATCCGCGTCGTGCGCTCACGGACCGTCTCTTTCGACAGATCGTAGATGCCTCCGTAGAGGCGAATGTTCTCGGAGATGGTGAGGTCCTCGTAGAGTGAGAACTTCTGACTCATGTAGCCGATCCGCCGCTTGATCGCCTCGCTCTCCGTGTAGACGTCGTGTCCGGCGACCTTTGCCGTGCCGGATGTCGGCGCGAGCAGGCCCGTGAGGATGCGGAT
>DATEHJ010000392.1:0-9892 GCA_035279645.1 Gemmatimonadaceae bacterium | reverse complement strand
CTGAATCTGCGCCGATTGCTCCTGGCCGATCTGCACTTCCTGCTGCTGCGACACGCTGCAGGCGCCGAGCCCGAGCGCCAGCGCGATTCCCAGAGCCGTCCCGCCGGCCGCATGATTCCGTGTCCCCCGCACCCACATTCGCTCCTCCCCGAGAAGATCGGAGAGGACTCAAGGCAGGTCTGGTGCCGAAGCGACTGCTTAGGCAGTGGGAACCGGACTCGAGCGAATCACGGTACGTCTGGAGGCGGCGGGCCCGGCGGCGGGGAACGCCACTCCCGCGCGCCACGACTGTCGCGCGGACCGAACACCTCGCGCGACCGCAGCGTCCTCAACTTCTCCCGCTGCGCCGGCGTCAACACCGAATCGAGGCGCGCCTGACCGGTCGCAAGAACGGAGTCGAAGCGTGGCCGCAGCGTGCTCTGGAGATGCCGAAAGTCCGCCATCTGCTGCGCCATGATCGAGTCGACGCGTATCTGCTGCTCCGGCGCGAGATCGAGCTCCCGCGCCAGTCGCTCCCGCATTCCCTCACCGCGACGCGACCCGCCGTGCCTTCCCTCGGGAGACCCGAAGCCTCCTCCACCTGGTCCCCCCGGACGACGCATGGCGGAACGCTGATGGCGAAGCGCCAGCCGATCCGCGGCAAAGCCGAGTCCCATCCCCGCGAGCCCGACGACGGCGAGCAGTGCCAGCGCCATCGCTCGTGTTGCCCCTCGCCGCGGACGGTCGGTTACTAACACTCTCAACTTGCCCGATCTCGGCTCAACGCTGGACACGCTACGCTCCTCGCTCATCGCTCGACGGCCTGCGTGAGCAACCACTCACCGCTCGGCGGACCGACGAGCGCGTTCATCACTTGCTCCGACGACGCGCCACCCGCGAGCGCGCGCGTCACGACGCTGTCCAACGGCGCGCCGCCGATTGACTGCGCTGCGGCCGACGCGAAAGCCGTGTCACTGCCGATCTCACCGCGACCGATCAGGGTCGCGCCGCCAAGGACCGCGGCAAACAGCGTCGCCGCCGCCGCGAGCGCGACTTCCGTCCGTGCCCAGCGCGCCATCCACTCCCACCACGCCCGGTCGCGTCGCGCTTCGAGTGCGGCGACGGCCGCCGCCGCAATCCGCGCCCGCAACAACTCCAACCGCGCCATACTTGCCGCCGGTCCTTCCGCGGCGCGAATGGCGTGCGCCAGATGCGGATCGCGCTCCGGCTCCGACAGTGACACAACTCCTCGCTCCTCGTTCACACGCTCTCTCCTCGTGAAATGCTCATCCCCGGAACATGGCCAGCGCGTGGCGAAGCGCTTGCCGTGCCTGGTGATGATGCCAACGCACCGTTTCGCGACTGATGCCTAACGATTCGGCGATCTCCGCCGTTGATAAACCATCCACTTCGAACATCGAGACGACGAGCCGTTGCCGCGGCGGCAGCGCCGCCAGCGCGGCGACGAACCGCTCCCGCAACTCCTCACGCTCCGCCATCTCGAGCGGATTCTCGTCGCGCGACGGATAGTCGCCGCGCTCCGGCTCCGACGCGCGTAACGCTCGCGCCTTTCTCGCATTGATCCCGGTATTGATGAGCAATCGAAAAAACCAGGGCGCGAAGGCTCGCGTTTGATCGAACGTTGCAATCCGGTCGAGCGCCCGAATGAACGCCTCCTGCACCAGGTCCTCAGCGTCCTCCACGTTCCCGAGGAGCCGCCGCGCGACCATCGTCGCACGCGACAGATGGCGGCGCACGAGGACATCGTAGGCCGCCGCGTCGCCCTGCTTGACGCGATCGACCAACGCGCGGTCGTCTACGACATCTGCATCGTCAGACGCGGCGGAGCCCACCATTGCCCTTGCTGCGGCCATTTCGATTTGTGCGCTCCGAAAGTGCGACTTGCCCCTGCCCCTCAGGTAGAGCTAAGACTCGTCTGTAGTACACCGGGAAGCTCCGGGACGTTGGCCCTTTCGTCATTTGACGGCGCAACTGAGGGTGACGGCGCAACTGAGGGTGACGGCGCGACTGAGGGTGACGGCGCGACTGAGTTGTGACGGCGCGACTGAGGGTGACGGCGCAGCTGAACCGAATGCGCAACTGACTCGACTGCGCACGAGACTCGACTGCGCACCTGACTCGACCGCGCACCTGAGCCAACCGCGCAACTGAGCCAGCCGCGCAACTGATGCGACGGCGCGAGCAACGCTAGCGTTAAGGGCGCTTCTTTCGCTTCGAGCGCGGAGAGCCGTACGACCGGCGCTTTCCTTGGGCCTCCTCCTTTTTCGCGCGACGCTCAACGTCGACAATCAGGCCTTTGATCATTCTGAGATTCACGGCCGACCGATCTCTCAGCCACCAAAACATCGTCTTTGGGAAGAGCCCACAGTCCCAGCCAGAGCGAATGTGATAACTCGTCTCCGAACCGGAACGATGGGCACGACGAAGAAACTGAAGTCGTTCCTTGACGGTGGCTGCTCCCATGCCCTCCGCGATATTCGCCTCCACCGAGTTGGCGGCGCGACATAATTGGCTCATGAGGCGAGCAGGATCTGGCACTCGGTTCTTCCGCGCGATCTCCACGACCGCCCGCTCCAACTCGCGCGCGGAATGCAGTACCCGCAGCCCATGCATGTCGTCCATGATTGGCCGCCAATCTCTTCCCAGGGCACTCCTCCGGCGTCATCACTGGAACGCATACGAACGCCTTTCCACGCCTCAACGCCGTCGCATCAGTTACGCGGTTGGCTCAGTTACGCCGTCGCATCAGTTGCGCAGTTGGCTCAGTTGCGCGGTCGCGTCAGTTGCGCAGTCGATTCAGGTTGCGCAGTCGATTCAGGTTGCGCAGTCGATTCACGTTGCGCCGTCGCCGAAACTATCGTCCTCCATTGATGTTCTTCCTCTCCCCAGACGAAACGCTCGCCGCGCTCACCGCTGCCTTCCTCGGCGGGGCTTTATTTGGTCGAATCGTCTGGAGACCGCACTCGTACGACGCGCGAATCAAAACGGCGGCCGACGCCATGCTGCGCCGGGCCGAGGAGCAGCTTCGGCTGGTGCACGACGCCTCCCCCGACTGCTTTGCGATGCTGCACCCCGTGAAGGGCGGACGACGCGGCATCGACTTTCAGTTCGTCTACCTCAATCCCGCCTCCGAACAGTTCACAGGGCGGAAGCCCGGTATCCTCGTTGGCCGGCTCGTGAGCGAGACGCTGCCGCGCGCGGCCAACCTCAAGGCAATGACGGCGATAGCCGAATTGACCGAGAGCGGCCAGTCTTACCGCGACGAATTCAAGCTCGACGAGGGCGACCAGGGACGCTGGGTCGCGATCAGCGCCGTGCGCATCGACGACGCGATCGCGGTCACGGCGTCCGACGTTACCGCGCGGAAACGCGGCGAACGCATGCTCGCCGCCTCCAACGCGGAACTGGAGCGACGCGTCGAGCAGCGGACCGCCGAGCTCGAAGAAGCGCGGGAGCGCTATCGGCTGCTCGCCGAGCACGCGTCGGACATGATCTCGACCCACGCGCTGGACGGAAGCTTCACCTACGCCGCGCCGGCGCTGGAAACACTGCTGGGATGCAAGAGTGAGGATCTCCGCGGCCGCTCGCCGATCGACTTCGCCTTTCCTGACGACCGGCCGCTCATCGCCGAGGGGCGCGATCGCGCCCATCGGAAACAAGGGCCCTCCCTAGTGACGTGGCGCTGCCGTCGCCCCGATGGATCGTATGTCTGGCTCGAGACGAACGGGCGCGCCGTCCGCGACCCGCAGTCGGGGCAGCCGCTTTGGTTCGTGTGCTCGAGTCGCGACATCACGTCGCGGAAGCGCATCGAAGGCGCGTTGCGCGAATCGGAGCAGCGGCTGCGGGCGACGCTCGAGACGCCGAACCTCGTCGCCGTCGCGCTCGATCCCGAGGGTGTCGTCACCTTCAGCAACGAGGGGCTGAGCCAGACGACGGGCTGGACGCGCGACGACCTCCTCGGCCACAACTGGTTCGATGTCTGTATGCCCGAGCGCGCCGTTAGGCGGGCGTTTCGCTCTCAGCTGCGGCGGGGGAAGATTCCGGCGCGCCTCGAGCGCGAAATCGTGTGCCGCGATGGGAGTCGCCGGCTCATCGAGTGGGACAACAACGTGCTGCGCGATCCGTTAGGCGGCGTGATCGGCACGGTCAGCCTCGGTGTCGACGTCACCGAGAAACGCCAGGAAGAAACGGTGCTGCAGCTGCTGCAATCGGTGACCGTCGCCGCCGGCGCGGCCGAGGACATCGATTCGGCGTTAGGCGCGATGCTGCGCTCGATGTGCGAATCCATGCAATGGCGCTACGGCGAAGCGTGGCTGCCGGACGTCGCCAGCGCGCGACTCGTCAGGCAGGACGTCTATTTCGCGACGCCGGGCTCCGATGTCGCCGCGCTCGTCGAGAGCGGACGGGGACTGGCGATCGCGCGCGACGAAGGGCTTGCCGGCGCTGTGTGGAGCAACGGTGAGCTGAAGTGGGTCGAAGATCTCGACGCGGAGCTCGTGCGCCCTCGACGCCAGGTCGCGCTCGCCGGAGGTTTTCGCGCCGCCTGCGCGGTGCCGGTGATGTCGGGGCACCAGGTGACGGCCGTGCTCTGCTTCTTCTTGCACTCGGCGCGACGTCGCGATCGGCGCGCGGCGGAAATCGTGACGACGGTCGCGAAGCAGCTCGGGTCGATGATCCTTCGCAAGCGCGCCGAGACCGAGCTGCGCGAGTCGGAGGCGAGGCTGCGTGCGATCGTCCGGTCGATGAACGAAGGACTGATCATCACCGACCTCGAGGACCGTATCCGCTTTGTGAACGAGCGCACGCTCGAGCTCACCGGCCGTACCGAGGCCGAGTTGATCGGACGGGAGGCCGCCGAGCTATTAGCCGAAACCGACGCGGGCGACGTACCGAAGCTTCGTCTCGAACGGCGCCGTCAAGGGCTTGCCGATCGCTATGAGGTTCGGGTGTCGCATGGCGCGACTGCCGGTTCCTGGCTCGAGATCACGGGTGGTCCGTTGGCGAACGCTGACGGTGTCATCGTCGGTACGCTCGGGACGGTGACCGACGTCTCCGAGCGCAAGCGGAACGAGGAGGCCATCTTGAGCGCGCGCGATGCCGCCGAGGCAGCGAGCCGCGCCAAGAGTGAGTTCCTGTCGCGCATGAGCCACGAGCTGCGCACGCCGCTCAATTCGGTGATTGGATTCGCGCGCGTCCTGCGCCGGGACGGCGCCGACCGCTTCGCCGCCGATGACCTCACCTATCTCGACCGCATTCAGGTCAATGGTGAGCATTTGCTAAAGCTCGTGAACGACCTCCTCGATGTCGCGAAGATCGAGGCCGGCCGGTTGACGGCCGAGCGCGGAATGGTTCGCCTCGACGCGCTGGTGCGGGAAATCGTCGAGCAGCTCGAGGGTCAGCCGCGCGCTGCCGGGGTCGTACTCAGAGCCGACGTCCCCGCTACCCCGGTCATGATCCAAACCGACTCGAGGCTGTTGCGACAGGTGCTGATCAACCTCGCGGGGAACGCGCTCCGCTTCACGCATCGTGGACAGGTCGTGATCTCCCTCGTCGTCGACGCGTCGAATCACCGGCCGGGGCGTATCGACGTCACCGATACGGGTATCGGTATTCCTGCAGACCGGCAGCGTGCCATATTCGAGCCGTTCGAGCAGGCGGATTCGACGACGAGCCGGGCGTACGGCGGTACCGGCCTCGGACTCTCGATCGCGCGCTCTCTGTGCGAGACGCTCGGATATCGGTTGTCGCTCGACAGCACGCCGGGCGTTGGATCCACGTTCAGCGTTCACCTGATCGGCACGGAACGGCGTACGACAGAGGGAGAGGCGGCATGAAAGCTGGCAAGTTGAAGATCGGCAGGATCAAGGGCGGCCGGATGGTCGGCGCCTCCGTGTTGTTCGTGGTGCTGATGGGCGCCGGAGCCGTCTCCATCGGGCGGGCTCCCGCGCTCGGTTCGCTCCTCGACCCGGCGCACGGCGTTTGGGCGTTGGCCAGAACGGCGGAGCTGCCTAACGATGCAAGCGCCGTTGTGTCGACGCTCGGCTCGACGGTGGAAGTCCGCTACGACCGCCGCGGCGTCCCCCACATTTTCGCGACGCGCGACGACGACGCGTATCGCGCGTTGGGCTATGTCGTGGCACGCGACCGGCTCTTTCAGCTCTGGCTTCAGACGATGGCGTCGAGCGGTCGCCTCACCGAGATCGCTGGCGCCCAAGCGCTCCCGCTCGATCGCGAGATGCGCCGCCTCGCGATCCCCTGGTCCGCCGAGCGGAAGCTCGCTCTGATCGACTCGACCGCGCCCGAAACGGCGCGTCTCGCGCGCGCCTACTCCGACGGTGTGAACGCGTACATCGCGCAGATGTCGCGCGATGAGCTTCCGCTCGAATTCCGGCTGCTCGGCATCAAGACGGTGCCGAAATGGGAGCCCCTCAACTCGCTGCTGCTCTTCAACCGGATGGGATGGACGCTGGCGTACATCGTCCCAGAGCTGGACCGCGCGCTCGCGGCCTCGCGCGTCGGCAACGCGGCCGCGGCGTCGCTCTTCCCCGAGAACTCGCCCATTCAGGAGCCGATTCAACCGAACGGGCGCCGGGCGCCGCGCTTCGACTTCGCGCGCCTCACTCCCGCCGGCGCCGCGGACAGCATTGGTTCACAAACGCTCATCGCCACGCTCGGCGACTTCATGCCGGCGTCGGTGGCGGCAGCCGGCCAGGGCGACGAGCACCGCACCTTCGCGAGCAACAACTGGGCGGTCGCGCCGCGCCGGTCCGCCACCCGCGATGCGCTCCTCGCCGGCGATCCACATCTCGAGCTCACGCTGCCGTCGATCTGGTACGAGGCGCAACTCGTCGTGCCCGGCTCCCTGGACGTCTACGGCGTCACCATTCCCGGCCTCCCGGCGGTGATCATCGGCTTCAATCGGGACGTCGCGTGGACCTTCACGAACACCGGCGCCGATGTTCTCGACTTCTACACGGAGAAGGTCGACGCCGATTCGCATCCGACGAAGTATTTCGTCGACGGGAAGTGGGTACCGCTGGAACTGCGCATCGAGCAGTATCGTGGGCCTAACGGCAACGTCATCGGCGTCGACACCTTGTATTTCACGCATCGCGGACCGCTCCGCCAGGAAAACGGCCACTGGCTCTCGATGCGCTGGACGGTGCTCGAGCCGTCGAACGAGACCGAAGGCTTCCGCCTCGCCGCGAAGGCGCGCGACGTCGACGAGTTCCAGCGCACGATGGGCCTGTACTTCCGCTCTCCCGCGCAGAATATGCTCGTCGCCGATCGGCATGGATCGATCGCCATTCGATCAACGGGGCGCTTTCCCATTCGGCCCAGCAGCGGCAGTGGCTTCGCCATTCGCGACGGTACGACGGCGGCCAGTGATTGGCGCGGCTACCTGCCGCCCGAATTTGCCCCGCAGGCGCGCGATCCTGAACAAGGCTATCTGGCCTCGGCGAACCAACAACCGATCGATCCGAGAGTGGCGCCATACTGGTTGGGCGGCGAGTACGAGGCGTGGCGGGCGCTTCGGATCAACGAGCTCCTTCGTGTCGATACCGCCGTCACGATCGATCAGATGCGGCGCTTTCAGACCGACCCCGGCAGCGCCTTCGCCGATGTATTCGTTCCGTATTTCCTCAACGCGGCGCACAGCCTCGCTGCCCATCACGCCGCTGGCATCGACTCCTCGCAGCTGGCCGAGAGCGCGCATCTGCTTGCCGAGTGGGATCGCCGCTACACGAGAGAGAACAAGCGCGCAATCCTGTTCGACCTCGCATACAGCGAGCTGGTGAATCGCACCTGGGACGAGCTCGAGGCGCCCAGTGCGGCGGTGGGCGGGCGCGTGCGTCGCGTCGTGACTCCGTCGAGCGAGGTGCTCGCCGAGCTGCTGGCCGACTCGACGAGCGAGTGGTGGGATGACCGGCGCACGGCGCATCACGAAACGCGAGACGAGATTCTTGCGATGAGTCTCGTCGCGGCGCTAGACACGGCGCGGTCGCGCTACGGTGATCCGAACAAAAGGGGCTGGACGTGGAGCCGCGTTAGGCACACGAACATCTGGCATTCGTTGCATCTCCCGTCGCTGTCCGCGCTCGACCTGCCGATTCAGGGAGGGCGGGGAACACTCAGTCCGGGATCGGGCATCTTCGGCGCGAGTTGGCGCATGGTCGTGGACGCGGGGGCGAACGAGATCAAAGCCTGGGGCACCTATCCCGGAGGTCAGTCGGGCAATCCGGCCAGCTCGCGCTACAAGAATCATCTGCAGGAGTGGCTCGATGGTCAGCTCGAGCCTCTCACCGTCCCGAAATGGATTCCGGAACTGAGCGCGAAGGAGACTGCATCGCGCCTAACGCTGAGGTCCCGCGAATGACGTCCTCTCGTCGGCGGCAACGCCGTCCCTTGCCGCTCGCCGGTGTCGTGTGTGGCGCGCTGGTCGTGCTCGGAGCGTGGCTGATTGGCTGGTGGATCATCCCCCTCGCGGCGCTGATCGCGAGCGTGATCTGGTGGGACCGCGCCGACGTCACGGTCGAGGTGATGTGGGGCGCGGCCGGTGGTTGGGCGCTGCTGTTGGTGATCGACAGCCTCCATGGGCGCACCTGGGCGTTGGCGCGCGCAGCGGGAGGAGCGCTCTTTCTGCCCTGGGGTTTGCTTTTTCCAGTGACGCTGCTTTTCGCCGCGGGCCTCGCCTGGAGCATCGCGACGCTGGCGCAGGCGGCGTGCGCCCGAATCTCGGCGCGGGGGGCCTAACGGCTGTTGTCATTCCGAGCGCAGCGAGGAATCCGCTTTTCGCTTGCGCAACGTTCCCTCGGAAAAACAGATCCCTCGTCGCTGCGCTTCTCGGGATGACAATGATGTGTCAGAGAACATTCACGGCCCGTGCGGCGACCACGACGACGCTCGTAAGCGAGATGCACGACTGCACCATCATCATCCCTTTGGCCCAGCGCGAGAGCACCGGCACGTCGGTGGGCGAAAATGCCGTGCTCGTATTGAAGGCGAGGAACAAGTAATCGAGGAATCCCGGGCGCCATGTCAGCTTCGGGAGCGATTCATCACGGAACACCGAGGCGTCCGCGCCCGGCAGCAGCATCTGTGGGAACAGAAACGCGCCGCGGACATGCGTCTCTCGAAAGTCGCGTTCGTTTGGGCCACCGGCGTCGAGACGCCAATACCAGCACGCGAATACCACGACATTCGTGACCCAGAGCAGCGCCGCCGAACCCAGCATCTCTTTCGGCGGCTCGAGATGTCGTGGCAGCGCCCAAAGGAGTCCACCCAAATCGCCGATCAGCGCCAGCGTCAGCACGCCGAGGGTAAGGTAGCTCAGTCGCTCGTTCCAGATCCGCTTTCGGCGTCGCCGTGCGAAGATCGCGAGCACGACGAGAAGCGTGACGAGGCCGAGGACGATCCACGGTGGTCCAGGAACGAGCGAGCGGGGCAGAACATAGTGCACACTCGCCGCAGCGATCACCGCGATCGCCGCGGGCCAGCGCGGCTCCGGCTGTCGAGAGATCGTGGTCTTGGTCGGGCCGGTCATTGCGCTCAAGATAACTTTCATAGGCAAGATTCGAGGAGGGGTATGTCCAACATGGGTGCGCGCGAGGTCGCCACGCTCGGTGGCGGATGTTTCTGGTGCCTCGACGCGGTGTTTCGTCAGCTGCGGGGCGTCGAGAAGGTGCAGTCGGGGTACGCCGGCGGCACAGCGCCGAATCCGTCGTATCGCGAGGTGTGCGGCGGTCGCACCGGCCACGCCGAAGTCGTTCAGATCACCTTCGATCCGACCGAAGTCTCCTATCGGGATCTGCTCGACGTGTTCTTCACGATTCATGATCCGACGACCAAGGATCGTCAGGGCGGCGACATCGGGACGCAGTACCGTTCGATC
>DATEHJ010000391.1:0-3093 GCA_035279645.1 Gemmatimonadaceae bacterium | reverse complement strand
GCTCGACCGCGTGCTTGGTAAAAACGAGGCGGTGATCGGTCACGTCGGCCTCCTCGCTCCGTGCACCAGTTGCCACAGCCCAAGGCGCGCTGACCTTAGTTCCTGAGCGACCTCGGAGTCCTCGGCAGGGGCGCCGATGGTCTGCTCGATCTCGACGTAGGCGAGCTCGGCGGCGATGAGCCGGGCCTGGGCCAGGCGGAGGCGGCGGGTCATGGACGCTCCAGCGCGCCGAGCCGGCGCAACTTGTCGCGCACCCGGTCCACGGCGGCGGCGATCAGGCGTTCCTCGATGCCGGTCAGATGGCGGATTTTCTGCGCGTCGGTCACCGTCCACCCTCCTTCGCCCTCGCCGCCCTCGTCCTCGCCAGGATCTCCCTGGCCCGCTTCGACAGCGCAGACCGCACGGGCTTCTTCGTCTTGAGCCGCTTGCGCACGGCATAATGCGACGTCATGGCTCGCCCACCCCGGCCACGTCCCACTCCTCCGCAGCCCCGACGACCGTGCACCGGCCGCGCAGATCTGCCGTGATCGTCCGCGTCGAGTCGTGCATGAGGTCCGGCGATGGCAGCTCGATGCCCTCGGTCTCGAGCGCTACGTCGGCCTGCACGCCGAGTTCGTCCGCGTATACCTGCAGCCCGTCGCCTCGGGCGACGCGGACTCGCAGGTCCCGATCGCACGCACCGCACGGTTGGTCGCCGGGACTGAGCCGGGTCTTCAGGAACACCGGCCAGTCGACCGAGATCGGGTCGCGACATGCTGTGACGAGCCGGGCCGCGCCAATCGTGAGCAGGCGACACCAGCGGTCATGGTGCGCGGCTAGAATGTAGACGGGTCGAGTCATTCGGCACGCTCCATGTCGTCGCGGTTCTCCGCCTCCGCCCGCTCCACGACCTCCACGTCCTCCGCTACTCGCCGTCCGCGCACTGTGGTCAGGTATCCCTCGCCCGCCCGCTGGAGAAACCCGCCATCGATCAGTGCGTTCAGGTGTCGCAGCGCAGCGCGCCGGTTGTTCAGCGTCACCGGCAGCTCGAACAGGTCGACGAGATCCGAGGTCGTGCGTGGACGCGAGCGGCAGGACTGCAGGACGACGAGTCGGAATTCGCGCCAGCGGACACGGGGCGGAGCTGGGTGGCGTGGCGGGGAGAGATCGAGCATCACCGCCACCTCTCGATTCCGCCGGTCATCCACGCGATGAGCGCGCCGATGAGGGCAAGGCCGAGCACCATGAGGGCGACTGTGAGTGCCAACCCGCCTAGGGCGTGGACGGCGATCCAGCCGAACAGACCGATCGACGTGAGAACGGAGAACGCGATCGAGCGGCGCGAGAAGACGAGGAGTTCGATCAGGCGAGTCATGGCTCACGCTCCGCGTATGCGAGAAGCGAGCGCTGCGCGGTACGCTCCTTAGCGAGTTCGGCATAGCCGAGATCGAAACCGATCCAGCGACGCCCGTGGCTCTCGGCGACCATGCCGGTCGTGCCGCTGCCGAAGAACGGATCAAGCACGAGATCGCCCGGACGCGAGCCGGCGAGGATGCACGGCTCGATCAGCTTGGGCGGAAACGTCGCGAAGTGCGCTCCGTCGTAGGGCTGCGAGGCGACGGTCCAGACGGAGCGCTTGTTGCGAGTGTCTGCGTCCTCGCGCTCGGCGGCGGACGAACGTCCCAACTGATGATCGGCGGTCTTGCCGACATCGAACCGGGACCCGGCGGCTCCGCGCACGGCCGGCTCCGCGATTGCGTCCGCGTCGTAGTAATACGACGCGCTCTTGCTCAGCAGGAACATGTATTCGTGTCCTTTAGTTGGCCGATCGCGTACCGACTCCGGCATCGGGTTTGGCTTGCTCCAGATGACGTCGCTGCGCAGCCACCAGCCATCGTCGCGCAGAGCAAACGCCGCCGACCACGGGATTCCGATCAGGTCTTTGACCTTAAGCCCGGCCCGCGTCTTGTCGACGCCAGATCGATGCGGCGCCGTGCCGCCCTTCGTGAGCCCGGCGCCCTCGCCGCCACGCCCGTTGCCCGGATTCGTGGCATAGCTGTCGCCGAGGTTGAGCCACAGCGTGCCGTCGTCGCGGAGCACACGCCGGACCTCGCAGAACACGTCAACCAACGCAGCAACGTACGCAACGGGCGTTGGCTCGATCCCGATCTGCTCGGAGTTACCGTAGTCGCGCAACCCCCAGTATGGGGGACTGGTAATGCAAGTCTGCACGCATCCATCCGGCATCTCGCGGAGCAACGCGCGGCAGTCGCCGACGTAGTGCGCGGAATTCGACACGTCGATCACGATACGCCCTCCGTGTTCGTAGATCCTTCAACGTAGATCTGCGCCTCTCTCAACCGCCGGTGAAATTCAACGCTGACCTTGCGGAGCCACGGCTGCATCGTCATCGCGCGATCGTGATTGCTTGCGTGAGTCCACGGCACCGCCTTGCGCGCGGCTAGGTAGATATTCTGGATGACGGTGAACGGCGCGTTGAGCCAGTAGAGCGGCGTCGTGCCGCGGTTTCGGTACTTGCGACGGCGACAGTGGGTGAGCGTCACGCGTCTCCTTCCTCGGCCCGCTGCGCGTGCCATTGCTCGGCCTCTTCGAGCGTCATGAGTGGGCCGACGGTTGCCAATGCGGCGTTGATGCGGGGACAGTCGACGCCGTCTCCTCGCGCGATGCGCGGCTCGGGGTAGTCGACTGGCTCGGTGTCGTTCCGTCCTTGGAACCATCGGCCGGCCGCCTTCTCGCGCTCGATCAGCGCCCTGGCGCGACGCGCCATCTCCTCGGCATGCTTCTGTGCGGTCATATGAGCACCAGCGCGAGCAAGAGCACGATGTTCAGCGCCCACCACGCAATGTTGCGACCCGTGGCCTGGTGATAGACCATCTTGCGAAACAGGCACCATGTGTCGATCGCATCGAGCACTGCGATGGTCCCGACCAAGATCCAGAACTCCTTCGTGTGTTCGCTCACGGCTCACGTCCCATCGCAGCCCATGCCGTCTTGAGCGCATCGGCCGTTCGCTTGCCGTCGCGGAGCGCTTGTTCTGCACCGGCGCGATCGATGCCGGTCGTCTGCATGATCTTGGCGATCTGCTGCTCGCTA
>DATEHJ010000390.1:0-7340 GCA_035279645.1 Gemmatimonadaceae bacterium | reverse complement strand
GCGCGCGAGCTTTCTCGCACGCTTCTCCTCTCTCAGCCGGTTCCGTTGCTTTCTGTCGAAGATCGCGCGGACTTGCGTCACCCCTTCGTCGACGACTTCCAGAAGCTCGCGCTCGCGGTGCTGACGGAAGACGTCGCGCCAATCGTAGCCGTCGGCCCAGAGCTTGGCGTACTTGAACGCCATGTAGATGCTCCAGATGACGGTAATCCCGAAGTAATCGCGATCGCCGACGAGTGAGGCGATGACGATGACGCCGTTAACGAAGAGGTAGGGCGCGAGCTTCCGGCGAAACTTCTGCACCGCCGGCGCTTCCCAACGCGCCATGTCCTCCACGGTGGGTGCGTAGATCTCTGCTTCCTGATACGCCACTGGAGCGTATGCGGCGTCCCCACTCGATCGCGACGTGTCGGCGCGCGACGCGGTCGAGCCATAGCCCCCGTCTTGCGAGCCAGCGTCGGCGGAACTCGCTGCGCCCGACGAGCGCGTTCCCGTGTTTGGCACTTTGCCCGTATCGAGCGCCGACACAAGCGCCGACGCCGACGGAAAGCGATTGGCCGGATCCTTCTCGAGGAGGAGCATCACTGCGCGAGCGAGGTCCTCGGGCATGTCCGCGCGTCGCTGCTGAATCGGAACAGGCCGCTCGGAGATATGCTTGACCAGCATCGCCGGCGTGCTTCCCGCCACGAAGGGCGGTTCGCCGACGAGCATCTGATAGGCGACGATACCCAACGAGTACAGGTCGCTCCGGCCGTCGATCGTGCGCTCACCCGCGGCCTGCTCCGGCGACATGTACGCCGGCGTGCCGATCGCCATGCCGGTGGCAGTGAGTCGCGAATCGCCGTCGCTGACGGCGCGAGCTATACCGAAGTCGGTGACCATCGGTCGCCCCGTCTGGGCGGCGATGATGATGTTGTCGGGCTTGATGTCGCGGTGCACCACGCCGCGTTCGTGGGCGTATGCGAGCGCATCCGCGACGTCTCGGAGAATTCGTCGGACTTCGTCCACGGGTAGGACGCCCCGCTCGAAAATGCGCTTTGCGAGGTTCTCTCCGTCGACGTACGCCATGACGAAGAAGACCAGCGCTTCGATCTCGTCGACGGTATAGATCGGAACGATGTTCGGATGGCTCAACTGCGCGGCGGTCTCCGCCTCGCGGAGGAAGCGCGTCTTGATGTCACTCCGGAACGCCAGCTCGGGCGGCAGGAGCTTGATGGCGACCGTACGCTTCAGGCGGCGATCCTTGGCGCGGTAGACGATGCCCATACCACCGCGCCCAATCTCCGAATCCAGCTCGTAGTGATCGCTCAGGACGCGCTCGACGTGCGCGCGGAGCTCGGAGTCTGCGGACGAAACTACTGGGTCGGACACTCGAGGGGCTCGGGTAGCAACACGTACGACTCCGCTGGCCAAGCGAGAATGAGGCATTCTAGCACGCAGCCATAGTTCTGGAAAGGAGATACGCACGCCTTCGCGGCAGGTGCACTACGGCAATGCGGCTCTGGGAAGTTGCAATTTCCTGCCATGGTGACGCGCTCGAAGGATGCTCGCGGCGCCAGCATGTGTTGCACACGCGCACGAATTGGGATTAGGTGATATGCCGCTTCGGGTTAGGTGCTACTGGCCTGTGCTGGAATGGAGTGTGCGAATTCGCCATCATCAACGCGCACTCATGACAGTAGGCGCTTCTACGTACTGTTGGCTGCCGCGTTTCGAACAATCGACAATCCATACAGGTCGGTACCATGGCTCAACGCCAGACTTTACCTGTCCTCCCGCTACGGGGGACAGTGATCTTTCCGGGTTTGACCGCCCCTATTGCGGCCGGTCGGCCCGGCACACTGCGCGCGATCGAGGCGGCACTGAAGAGCGAGCGACTCGTATTCGCCGTCGCACAGCGCGACAACACAGACGAGCCCACTCCCGACATTCTCTATTCGATGGGAGTCATCGCTCGCATCGGTCAGATTCAGCGCGGACTCGGCGGTGTGCAGCTCCTGCTCCAGGGCGAGCAGCGAGCGACTTCGCTTCAGTATTCCGTAACCGAAGGATATCTCAGCGCAGTGGTGATGCCGGTGGAAGAGATGAAGCCGGCAAACGAGGACGATCCCGCCTTCATCGCCCTGCACAAGGAACTGCGCGAGCGCGCCGGCGAGCTCGGCGAGCGTCGCGGACTTCCTGAGGAAGTCGTCCATCAGGTGCTCGACGCGGTGACGGAGCCGAGCAAATTCGCGGATCTCGTCGCCGGTTACATCGAGCTGCCGCCGCCAGAAAAACAGGGCTTACTGGAAACGCTGAGCGTCGAAGAGCGGTTGCGTCGCGTACTCGTTCACGTGCAGCGGCAGATCGGCCTGCTCGAGATGCAGGACGAGATCAAGTCCCAAGTGCAGGAGGAGTTGGGCGAGCGGCAGCGCGAGATGTATTTGCGCGAGCAGATGAAGGCAATTCAAAAGGAGCTGGGCGACGACGATCAGTCGAAAGAGATCGCCGAGCTCCGCGATAAGCTGAACAAGCTGCAGCTTCCCAAAGAAGCGCGTCAGGAAGTCGAGCGTGAGATCGGCCGCCTCGAGCGCGCCGGACGCGAGTCTATGGAGGCGCAGGTGATCCGAACGTATCTCGAGTGGATCGCCGAGCTTCCATGGAATAACCGGTCGGACGACAACCTCGACCTGCAACATGCGCAGGTGGTGTTGGACGAAGACCATTACGGTCTCAAGGATGTGAAGGATCGCGTCCTGGAGTTCCTCGCCGTGCGTCAGCTGCGCGCGCAACAGCTCGCGGAAGAGATGACGAAAACAGGCGAGCTGCCAGTTGCGAAAATGAAGGCCGCGAAAGATGACGCGACACCGCAGCTCATCACGTCCGATGATGACCGCACAATTACGGATCCAAAAGAAGCCAAGTCGCGCGCGATGGCGAAGGGACCGATCCTTCTCTTCGTCGGTCCGCCCGGCGTCGGCAAGACGTCGATCGCGAAATCGATCGCGCGTTCGTTAGGCCGCGAGTACGTGCGCGTGGCGTTAGGCGGTGCGCGCGATGAAGCGGATATTCGAGGGCACCGTCGAACGTACGTCGGGGCTATGCCAGGCCGCATTATTCAAGGAATGAAACAGGCCGGGACAAAGAATCCCGTGTTCCTCCTCGACGAGGTCGACAAGTTGGGCGTGTCATTCCAGGGCGACCCCGCGAGCGCTTTGCTCGAGGTGCTGGACCCAGCGCAGAACGACAACTTCACGGATCACTATCTGGGGGTGCCATTCGATCTCAGCGAGGTGCTTTTCATCTGCACCGCGAACTTCGTCCAGAACATTCCGGGGCCGTTGTTCGACCGCATGGAGATGGTGGATTTTGCGGGGTACACCGAGGCCGAGAAGGCCGAGATCGCGAAGCGCTATCTGATTCCGCGCCAGTTCGAGGAGTCCGGCTTGGGCGACAAGAATGTCGCGATGACCGACGACGCCGTCGACATGGTGATCAGCAATTACACCCGCGAGAGCGGTGTGCGTCAGCTCGAGCGGCAGATCGGCGCCGTTGCGCGCAAGGTCGCACGACGACTGGCGGGCGGCGATCGGAAGATGATCGAGGACGGCAAGATCGACGCGGAGGAAGTCCGCACATTGCTCGGCCGCCCGCGCGTGCATCCCGAGCGCGCCGCCACCGAGAATGAGATCGGCGTCGCGACGGGGATGTACTACACGCCCGCAGGCGGCGACATCATGTTCGTCGAGGCGGCGATCCGAAGACTGTACGGCTTCGGCCAGCGCAGTTCCGACGCGGAAAAGACACAAGTGAGTGGTTGGGGAAATGTCTCGCTCATCCTCACGGGCCAGCTGGGAGACGTGATGAAGGAGTCGGCGCGCGCGGCGTTGACCTATGCCGCGACACACGCGTCAACGTTGCAGATTCCTGAAGACCGCCTCGGGTCCATTGAAGTGCACGTGCACGTTCCAGCCGGGGCCATTCCAAAGGATGGTCCGTCGGCAGGAACCACGATGGCCACGGCGCTGGTGAGCGCGATGTCGGGCCGCCCGGTGCGGAAGGACGTTGCGATGACGGGGGAGATCACTCTCCGCGGTCGGGTGCTCCCCATCGGCGGCGTGAAGGAAAAGGTCCTCGGCGCGCATCGCGCCGGGATCACGAACATCATTCTGCCAAAGGACAACGAAGCGGACATGGAGGACATCCCGGAGGACGTCCGCTCGCAGTTGAGCTTCCACTGCGTTTCGACACTCGATGAGGTGTTCGAGATCGCTCTCTTGCCGACACCGACGGCTCATGGACCGTCCGAGAAGTCGCTGATGGAGGAAGAGGAGGAGGCCGCGGCGACGGCGGCCGGCCGCTGAGCCGTTAGGCAGGTCGATCGCGACGAAGGGCCGGGTCGTCAGCCGATGAACATCGGTGACGGCACCGGCCCTTCGTCGTTTCCGATCGGCGCGAGATCTCGCGCACACCACCGCGCTGCAGCGGCCACCGCCGAGCGATCGTTGCCGGATGCGACCGACCACTGAGCGTACTCGAGGAAGAGAACGGCGGCCATGGTCCTCGCGAGAGCGTACGAGAAGGAGCGCGCGCGCACTTCGGTGTACTCTCTCGCGTCCGCCGCGGCACGTTCGGCGAAGGCTTCGATGTCGCGGAGCGCATCGCGCACGCGTGCGCCGGCAGCAGCGAACGTTTCGTCTCGGATCTCGGCGAGGCGGTTTCGACTGTCCGAGAGAAACGCCTCGAGCGCGTTGGTCTTCTCGAGCGCACGGAGTACGTCGAGGCTCAGAACGTTCGTGGTCCCTTCCCAGATCGAGAGAACCTGTGCGTCCCGGAGCAAACGAGGGATTCCGGTGTCCTCGATGTAACCGGCGCCCCCGAACGCTTCGACCGCCTCGCTCGCGACGGCGACGGCCTGTTTGGCGGTATAGAGCTTCGCGACAGGAATGAGCAAACGGAGTAGTGCCAGCTGGTCATTCGTCGCCTCGCCCGCCTCCTGTCTGCCTAACAACTCGACGACGTGAAAAGCGAGGAAAAATCCCGCTCGCCACTCGAGCTCCATCGCGGCGAGCGTTTCGGCATGCAGTGGGTGATCGAGCAATCGCTTGCCGAAGGCCACGCGTCGCGCGGCGTAGTCTCGCGCGAGGGCGGTGGCTCGGCGCATTCCAGCGACGGCAGCGACGGCGTTGTACACGCGCGTCACGTTGAACATCGACGCGATTTTGCGAACACCCTCTCCCTTGCCGCCGATCAGATGTGCCGGCGTTCCGTTCAGCGTCAGCTCGGCCGTTGGAAGAGCGCGCGTGCCGAGTTTGTCCTTGAGGCGGTTGACCTGAATGTCGCGGAGTGAGCCGTCATCGTTTCGAAGCCTCACGAGGAAGACGCTGAGATTTTTCTCATCCTCGATGTAGGCGAGCGTGATCGCGATCTGCGACGTCGTCGCCGAGGTGAACCACTTCGTGCCGTACAAGCGATAGCGATAACCGGACGCCGCCTCGGAGCTGACTCTGGCAATGGTCGAGGTGCCTGAGACATCCGAACCGCCGCTGCGCTCGGTCATCCACTGGCCCGAAGTCCAAAAAGAGAGAGGATCGCGAGAGATGAGGTGCTGGAAAACCGGGCGGGTGAGATCGTCTGGATACAGCTCGAGCAGCCGCGCCGCGCCATCGGTCATGGCGAGCGGACAGCTGTAGGTGGCCGACGAGGGCGCGTAGAGGTAGAGCCGAGCGAATTGGTCAACGCGTGAATGCGCGCCATGCGCACGCTCATAGCCCGTAGCGACGAGTCCTTCCTCGGCGGCGATTCGGTCGAGCGCGCGCCACGCATCGGAGGTCTCAATGTGATCGACGCGACGTCCCCATGCGTCGTAGGGCATGTGGCGCGGAGGCGAGGCCTCGGCCGCGGCGTCGAGCACGAGCAGGTCCGTCGCGGCACGCTCGCCGAGGCGCCTGAGCGAGGGCTCGATGTCGACGAGCATCTCGCGTGGCAAGCGCCAACGAAGGTACGACGCGAGCAATGGGTCGTCGTCGTACTGATTCGTTAAACGCGGTGGAGCTTGAAAGAAGTCGGCCACGGAATGAAAGCTAGGAGCCAGAGGGCGTACGACGCCCTGAGTCTATTCCAGGTGGAAGGCTAGCACCTAGCACCTAGCATCTGGCACCTAGCCGTTACCAGAACACGAGCGGTCCAAATTGCGGCATCCGCCACGGATCATCCTTGAGTGCCGGCGGATCCGTGCCGGGCAGGAAGTATTCTACGTAGCGCCGGGCCGGCGGCGTCGTCGAGTCGGCGAGCGCGCCGCTGTCACGATCGAGCTCGGCGTAGACGAGCCCCGACGGCGGCGTATCCCAGGCCGCCGCTTCGGACGGAGCGGCAGAGCCTAACGACGCATAGTATTTCGCGATCATCTGGCCCCAGATCGGCGCGGCGAGCGAGCCGCCGGCGGCGCCAGCCGCGATCGTCGTCGGTTGGTCGAAACCCAGCCAGACACCGCCGACGAGATCCGGAGTGAGTCCAACGAACCAGACGTCGGCGTTGTCGTTCGTGGTGCCCGTTTTTCCCGCGACTGGAATCGTTGCCGGAACCGCCTGACGAGCCGCGGCGCCGGTGCCCCGGTCGGCGACGTCCTGCATCATCCGACGCACGATGAACGCGACGCGTGGGTCGAGCACCGGTGTGAGCGGCGCGACCGGCGCGGCGTACGCGGGCTTGCCCGCTGGATCGTCGATGCGAGCGATCAACCGCGGCTGCACGACAGAGCCGAGATTCGCGAACGCCGTATAGGCCGTGACGAGCTCGAGAGGTTTCACCGCGGAAGCCCCGATCGCGCTCGAGGGCACCGGGGCGATCGGTGAGGCGATGCCTAACCGCTGGGCGAGCGCGGCGATGGTATCGATGCCAACGCGCATCCCGAGTTGAACGGCGACCGGATTGCGAGACTTGACGAGCGCCTCGTGCAATGTGATCGGGCCGAGGAACTGACCGTCGGCATTGCCCGGTTGATAGTTCGGACCGCTTGGCATGGCGATCGAGAGTGCCGTGTCCGGGATAATTGCGTTCGCTGGAATGCTGTCGGCGAGCGCTGCCGCATAGACGAGGGGTTTGATCGCGGAGCCCGGCTGACGAAGCGCGAAGACGCGATCGAATGGCGACGTGGCATAGTTTCGACCGCCGACGAGCGCCCGCACGTCACCCGTCGTCGGATCGACGACGACAACGGCGCCTTGAAGATAGGGCGCGTGCGACTTGATCGCCGCCGCGTAGTCGGGATGACGGTAACCCGCCCGCTTTTCGACGCGAGCCGTGCCGTCGACGAGCGCCGCGACGGCGGCGCGCTGCAGCGCCGGATCCAGCGTCGTGTAGAT
>DATEHJ010000389.1:0-6473 GCA_035279645.1 Gemmatimonadaceae bacterium | reverse complement strand
CCCTAGCACCTAGCCCCTCGCTCCCCATGCTCCACCTCTGGAAAGACCTCTCACCCGGGCGGCATCCGCCGGAGGAGGTCACGGCCGTCGTCGAGATTCCGTTCGGCAGCCGCAACAAGTACGAACTCGACAAAGAGACCGGTCTGATCAGGCTGGATCGCGTCCTCTACTCGTCCATGCATTACCCGGGTGACTACGGCTTCATTCCGCGGACCTTGGCCGAGGACGGAGATCCCTGCGACGTCGTGGTGCTGGTGACCGAAGAGACGTTCCCCGGGTGCTTGATCGACGTTCGTCCGTTAGGTGTGCTCCGCATGCTCGACCGCGGCGAGCCAGACGACAAGATCCTGGCTGTGCCATTGCACGATCCGTATCACCAGGAATGGTTCGACATCGCCGATATCCCCCGGCACGTGTTGAAGGAAGTCGAACACTTCTTCCAACGCTACAAGGATCTCGAGGGGAAGCGCGTCCAGATCATCGGATGGGAGAAGAGTCTCAAGGCGCTGGACAGCATCCTGGACGGGATCAAGCGCTACGACGAGCAGTACCGTTCGTACGGACCATAAACTTCACGATGCAAAGTACTTGACAAGGCGGATCTGTCGGCGCAGCATTCGGGCATAAACTCCCCTGGATCGAGCCCCGATGGCTGCTTTGAATTCCGTCCTCTTCCCCGAGCCGACGCTGCGGCGCTCGGCGGGCGCGGTCATCGGATGGTGGGAGCGCCGGCGCCCGCTCTACAACGCCGTCGTCGGCGCCACTGGCATCGTCACGATCACGGTGCTCTCGGTCGCGCTCGGGCCGGTGATGCTTGTCCAACCTGGCACCTGGATCGGTGTCACCGCGTACGCCATCGCCGCCAATCTCTGCTACTCGCTCGGCGCGCCCAGCGAGCTACTCCTCGAGCGATGGCTCGGCCGCGAGACCTACGGCGTGGGTCCGACGCTTTTCCGCTACGGACTTATCTACTCCGTCGGGCTCACGCTCTTTCCACTCGCACTCGGCACATTTGCGGTCCTCGCGAAGCTCCTCTTTCACTTCCTTCGTTAGGCGCGGCTTCTACTCCTCGGCCTCGTCCGGAGACGCGTCGCTCGGAGGCAGCTCGCGGCGACGAACCTTCGTCTGCACCTCGGCCATCAGCGCCCACCCCGTCAGGCGAACGACCGTTCCGGCCTTCCAGCCCGCGTCGCCTTTCGCGTTTGGCTCGCCGCCGCCGTGAACGCTGCTCATGAGTGAGCTGACACGGCTCACGACCTGAAGCCCCGGCGGCACGACGATCTTCACCGCCGCGCAGATCGACCGGACGTGTATGTCGATGATACCCGTCGGCAGCGCAGCCTGGGTCAGATCGATCGTCGTGTCCGACATGCACGCGAGAATGTCGAGGCGCTGAGGAACGATCCAGGCACCTCGACGCTTCGTCTCGCTCATTACCGAATACATCCGCTCGCGATCGCGCGCGAGGGCTGTTGCCTCCTCCACGGGAAGGGGAGCCGGCACCGGCGCGGCGGCGACGGTCGGCAAGTCAGCCGTTAGGCGCTGTAGGTCGACGATGGAAGCGGCCTTGTAGGCGAGCTCCATGCGCGATTCCAGCTCGTCAATCGAGAGCCGGTCGTTCGCAAAATGCTCGGAGAGCTGCTGAATGACGCGCTCGCGCTCGTCGGTGAGAGAGACGATGGGCCGGTGCTCGGGTGGGTTGGATGACGACGACATCTTCCGCCAGCCAGACCGTTAGGCAACCGGACGCGCGGGCCCGTGCTCGACAGGCTCCACGTCGTGCGGAATGAAGAGCGCCTCGTAAATCAGGGCCGCGGCGATTCCGCCGAGAATCGGACCGATCCAGTAGACCGCTTGCCCCTCGAAGATGCCGCTCGCAACGGCGGGCCCGAAGGACCGCGCCGGATTCATGGAACCGCCCGTCAGCGGACCGATTGCAAGAATGTCCGCGGCGATGGTGAGTCCGATGGCGAAGCCCCCAACCTTCGGCGCTTTCGGATCCACGGCCGTCCCGAACACCACGAACACCAGAAAGAATGTCGCGATGAACTCGAGCAGAATGGCCTGCAGCGTCGAGACCTCGATGGAAATCGACTGTCCGCCGAGGCGGGTGCTCGCGGCCACGGCAGCGGGGAATAGCCCCTTGAGCGCGTACGCCGCGAGGACTGCGGCGAGGATTTGCGCGATGATGTAGACGCCTGCCATCATGGGCTCGATGCGTTTCGTCACGAGAAAGCCGAGTGTGACGGCGGGGTTGAGGTGACCGGAAACGCGCATGGTTGCCGTCACCATCAACGCGAGAATGAGCCCGTGAGCGAGTGCGACTTGTGTGATTCCCGCCGGGTTTCTCACGAGCTCGGCGGCCATGATCGCGCCGCCACCGATGAACACGAGACCGAACGTACCGACAAACTCCGCCACGAAATGACGGTAAGAGTCGCGCATGCTTGCTCCGTGATAGCGGGTCGACCGCGGGACGGAGTTAATCTGGCCGGGAATGCCGGGAGGGGACAGGGGAGGATCCGCTCCTCAATCCGCGCGACGGAAGACCAGTGCGGCGTTGATCCCGCCAAAACCGAACGAGTTGCTCAGCGCGTACTCGACGCCGGTCTCTCGCCCGCGATTCGGGATGTAGTCGAGATCGCAGCTTTGGTCTGGGCAGTCGAGATTGACGGTCGGCGGAAGCCAGCGACGCTCCAGGGCGAGCGCGCAAATCGCCGCCTCGAAAGCTCCGGACGCGCCAAGCGCGTGGCCATAGTAGCCCTTGGTGCTGCTCACCTGCAGATGGCGCGCGTGATCGCCGAACACCTGCTTGAGCGCGAGCGTCTCCGTCGGATCGTTGAGCGGCGTCGAGCTGCCGTGGGCGTTGACGTACTCGACATCCGTGGGTGCGATGTGGCCGTCGGCGAGCGCGCGTTGCATCGATCGCGCAGCCTGAGATCCGTCCGGTCGCGGGGCGGTCATGTGATGCGCATCATTAGAGTTTCCATATCCCACGAGCTCGGCGTAGATATGGGCACCGCGGGCCCGCGCGCGTTCGAATTCCTCGAGGACGAGGACGGCCCCACCCTCACCCATGACGAAGCCATCTCGATCGCGGTCGAACGGTCGTGAAGCGCGCTGCGGCTCGTCGTTGCGCGTCGACATGGCGCGAATGATCGCGAACGCGCCAAAGGTAAGTGGCGCGAGCGGCGCCTCGGCGGCGCCGCAGAGCATCACGTCCGCATAGCCGTCGCGGATCTCACGGAAGCCATCACCGATCGCGATCGTCCCCGATGCACAGCTCATGGCGTTGGTGCTATTCGGTCCCTGCAGGCCGAACTCGATCGCGATGTTGCAGCTCGCCGCGCCGCCGAACACCATGAGTGCGAGCGCGGGATCGAGTGCTCGGAGTCCCTTCTCGATGAAGACGTGCATTTGCGACTCGGCGTAGGCGACGCCGCCGAGCGCGCTCCCCATGATCGATCCCATGCGCTCGCGGTCCTCGCTCGCGAGATCGATTCCGCTGTCGTCGAGCGCGAGTCGCGCTGACGCAACCGCGAAGTGCCCGAATCGCTCGAGTCGCTTCGCACGCTTCTGCTCGAGGAAATCTGTCGGGTGAAAGTCGTCGATCTCGGCCGCGTTCTTACTGCGAAACATCTCCGGATCGAAGCGGGAGACCGTGCGTACGGCCGATCGTCCTGATCGCAAGCCCTGCCAAAGCCCATCGCGTGAGATGCCGATGGGGCTAACGATACCGATTCCCGTTATGGCGACACGACGCTTCTCTACGGACAGCACATGAACCTCACCGGTGAAAGCCTAACGAGAATCAGATCGGCTCCTGCTCCGCCACCGTCGCCAGCCCCTCCAGGGTGCGGCTGGCGATTCCGTGAACGAACACCGGACCAATGATGTTGGCGGCCGCAATACCACCAACCACTGGCCAGGGCGGGCCGTTCCATGCATGCACAATGCGGACGCGGGTGCCGCCCTTGTCCGGAATAAAGCTCCACTCGACGTCCATGCCTGACGTAATCCCGTCAATATGGCGGAACCGAATGCGTGGCTCGTCGCCGCCTTTGGAGCCTTTGCGTTGAACGGACATCTGCGAGACCCACCGCGTTGGCCAATTCAAAGGTCCGAAGGGCCGGTTGGCGGCCATCTCGACGACGCCGCCGTCATCGCTGGTTCGCTCGCGAAAGCGGACATAGCGATAGTGCGGCAGCAGCTCGGGCCATCGCTCGACTTCGACAGCGAGGTTGAAGATGGTCGCGAGGCGAGAGCGCACGAATCGCTCGTCGACGGTGTGCATGCGAGAGTTTTTCGCCGGCGAGCGAAGGGCGAACGGCTCACGCCTCGTTTCGGTGCTGTCTGTCATTCTCGTTCGGGTGACGCCGTCGGCGTCCAGGTCGCCGTGAGTCGATAACCGAGCCGTCTGCGAATCGCGGGCTGCACGCCAGTCGCCGCCACGACCATACCGCCCAGCTCTCCCTCCGTAAAGCCGCGCAACACAGAAAGTCTCCCGTCATGCCGGGTGATCGGATGAAATCCGAGAGCGAAGGCGGCGGCCGAGAAACCGGCAGCGGCGACCCAACTGCGTCGGAGATCGCTGATGATCACTCGCCGCCGAGCCACCCGATCGAGCTCGGCGATGAGCTGCAAGGCTGGGTCATGGTCGAAGTGGTGCAGCAGCTGAGAACAGAGCACGATGTCAACGCTGCCGTCGGCGAAAGGAAGCGTAAGGGCGTCACCGCAGACCGGCTCGTCCACGCGATGACGGCACGCGGCGAGCAGTGTGAACGCGCCATCCATCGCGATCGTTTGGAGCTTGAGCCCGCGGCGTCGGGCGATCTCACGCGCGCGCCAGGGGAGGTCGGCCAGGCCCGTGCCGATGTCGAGCAGACAAGCCACTGATGAGCGCCCGGTGGCTCGGGCGATTTCGTCGAACACGGGGCGCAGCGCGAGCATAACGGCTCTGCGGCCGCCGAACAAAACATTGGACAGCTCGACGTCGCGATGTGAACGCTCGCGCAACGAGGGATCGACGTTAGGATCGTCGAGGATCTCGACTCCGGTCCGCCTCATCGCTCGAGCTGCGCGTAGCCACCGCGGTAGTATAGAAGGGGCCGTCCGTCGAAAGCCTCGGCGCGCTCCACGGCGCAAACGACGATCGTGTGGTCGCCGGCTTCATGGCGCGCGACGACGTCGCATTCCAAGTGGACAAGGGCGTCGTCGAGGAGTGCGACCCCCTTTTCACTCCGCGAATAACCGACGCCGTCGAACCGGTCGGTCTCGGGATCGGCGAATCGACGGGAGAGCGATTCCTGCGTCGATGAAAGGACGCTGATGCCGACGTTTTCGACCCGCATCAGAAGATCATGCATCGACGCATCGTGACCGATACAGACGAGAATGAAGCCCGGCTCCAAACTCACCGAGCAAAATGCGCTAACGGTCATGCCATGATCGCGTCCCTTGTGATCTCGCGCCGTGATAATCGTTATGCCGGTGGAGAAGCGGCCGAGGGCGGCGCGGAACGTGTCGGAATCAATCATGCGCGGAGCGCGGAGCGTTAGGCGTTGAGCGCAGCGGCGACAAAACGAAGAGAGAAAGTATGTATCGAGCGTTCAGCACGGCGCTCGCGGGCACGAAGTCGCCGGTGACGCCGACGAGGAGGTCGGCCATGTCGCGTCGCGCGGCGAGCACGCGCGACGTCCGGTTCATCAGTCGCGGAGAGCCGACGACGGCGCCGATGATCCACTCGACGATCCACTTGCCGCCAAACTCGCGCCGGCGAAGCCGATGATACGCGGCGAGCGCCGCGTCCGCCTCGCGAGCCGACCCGGCGCCTAACGCTTCGACCACGAATGGCGCGAGCATCTCGCCGCCACGCAGGGCTGCGTAAATCCCTTCGCCGGTGAACGGATCGAAGAAGTCAGCCGCGTCGCCGACGAGGGCGGCCCCATGAGACCAGGAGCGTCGGGCGCGCGAGGCGAATGGGCCGGTCGCGACGACAGGCGAGACGCGCTTCGCGCCGGCGAACCGCGACGCGAGCTGCGGCCGGTCGGCAAGCCAACGATCGAGAAAGGCTTCGCGACCCGCGGCGATTGCCTTCGCCCGATGGCTCGGCACCACGAGCGCGACCGTCGTTAGGCCTCCGCCGACATCGGCGATGCCGACGTAGCCTCCGCGCTCGACGTGCATCTCGCCGCACTCGCCGATGTCGCGCACGTCGCGATAGTGTGTGACGAGTGCGTAGCGACGCGGCCAGTGCGCGGAGTGGGCGAGACCAAGACGCCGCGTCACAATCGATCGGAGCCCGTCCGCGCCAACGACGACATCGGCGGCGAGCTCTTCTCCTTGCACCGTGCGAACGCCGCGGACGCGTCCGCGTGCGTCGCGCACGAGGTCGACGACGTGCGTCCCTTCGCGGACATCGGCGCCGGCGCGGCGCGCCGCGCGAAGCAGAATCTCATCGAGAATCTCGCGAC